>JAYWBY010000423.1:0-11885 GCA_043781115.1 Pseudomonadota bacterium | reverse complement strand
GATGCGAACGGCGAAGGTCGCGACCAAGCCAGCCGGCAAGCGTTTGCCAAGCTGTTCTAAGTCCTCGGTGCGCTTGGCAGCCATCTGCCTGTCATGTTCCACCATTAGCATCGGCATTCCGTAAAATGCGACCCCCTCGGGGAGCATTGGCGCATAGCGGAGCGGCTCGATGACGTGGACGAAATGGAGGGCCATGTCGAACCGGTGAGCGAGGGTCGTCGCCGCAGTCACCAAGTTGTTCAACTGTTCGTCGAATGCGACGGCTACGAGCATGGTGCGTTTGTAGGAAGAGGCTTTCATTGATCGCTCCCGAAGTTCAAATGAACATATTTGCGGCTAAATACGGGTAAATCTGCATTTCACGAATCTGACTGTCCCCAGCCGAAAGGGCACGACTGCTGCCGATGAAGTTCCAGCGGAACCCCGCACCAACGTCCAAGCGCGACGAATCTTGGATCGGTCCGTTTTCGTGCGTGGGTGGCAGGAAGCTGAATCCCTGGCGAGTGTCGAAGTAACCGTAGCTTGTAGGGTCCAAGGGCATGTCGACGCCCTTCGCATGCCGATCCATCCTGGCCCCGCCCGCCTGAAAGACCGAGTGGAATCGAACGAAGCCAGCCTGCCGGGACTCGATCATGTAACCTGCCGAGTAGTCCTCGGTCCTTACGTGATGACGTTCGCCGTTCGCCGTCGATTCGGAGAAAGCCGCAAGACCAAAACCTAGGCCAAAGCGAGCGGAGGACCAATAACCTTCCTTTACGAGATGCGGAGACCACACCTCGAAGCTGACGCCGAAAACCTCGGTTTGATGTGCGGCGGCAATGACCTGAATCTGTTGGTCTTGTTCCGGCTCCGCCGCGGCCGTGCTCGCCAGTCCAGCCAGAGCCATCAACGTCGAAGAAGTCGCAATTTTTTTTGGAAACTTCATCTCTTTCCTCACCTCAGCGATCGATAGACAGAAAAGCACGAATCATGCCAGGCCGACGCGATACCATTTGGCGTCAATTCACGCAGAATGGCCTTGGTCTTGCGTTCGCGAAAAGACTAGTCGAAAGCACGGAGGCCGAATTGCGGTGAAAAGCAAGGTCCGTTTAGGTTCGACGTTTGAATTCTGGATCCCGAGCGCGGTCGTCCAAATAAAGGCCGGCTTTCCCTCTTTACAACCGGAGACGAGGATTTAAGTTATAAGGGTTACAAACGAGAGGAATTCGTTGTGCCGACCTCGCATAGGCCGCCCAGGCGCCAAGCTCGAATTCTCGTCGTAGACGACAATCCGGCAATCTTGAAGTTGATTGGTTCGCTCTTCGACGAGGAAGGCATGGCCGTCGTGCTTGCCGAGAGCGTCAAGCAAGCCAAAGTTGCGCTCGACGAAGGGCGTGTTGCCTTCGACCTCGTGCTTTCCGACATCTCGATGCCAGTCGAAACGGGCTTCGATCTTTTGGAATGGATCAAGCGTCCCGGCTCTCCGCACGCCGGGCTGCCCGTGCTGCTGACGACCGCGCAAGTGCCGGAGGCGGAGAACCGCCTAAAGGGTCTAGCGATGGGCGCCGTCGACTACGTCGTCCGACCAATCGAATTGAAAGAACTCGTCCTCAGGTCGATCAATGCCATCCAATCCTTCCAACGAGTAAGGACCCTCGAGCGGAGTCTCCAGGACTCCGAAGGTTTGGCGATGGTCGGGCGTCTACTGGCGGCTTCGAACCACGAAATCAAAAATCTGGTCGGTCTCGTGAGCGTCAGTGCCGAGCAGACGGCCCGCTACTTCGGTTCCGCGTGTCACGACCCTGATTCGCAAGAGGCGAAAGCTCTGCGCTCGCTTCGCGATTCGACGGCGTTGCTTGCCGACGTGGCGCGGAGCATGACGAGTCTTTTGAATCCCGAGGTGGCGGCCAAGACGTCTTTCGATTTGGCTCACCTGACGCGGGGCGTCTGCGAACTGACAGGCCCGCGGTTGAAACCAAATCTGATCGACGTGCGGCAGGATCTGAGCGCGCCGATCTGGGCCCTCGGACAGCCTTTGCGAGTGAAGCAGGTATTGTTGAACCTACTCTTGAACGCCGGCGACGCGATTGCCGAATTGGGACCGGACGAAGGTGGGCGAATTACCGTGTCGCTGAGTCAAGACGATACGACTTGCACGCTATTCGTGAAGGACAATGGCATCGGTCTACCCGAGGCCGGTGAGCGCAAGGAGTTTCCCGCGTTCAAGACGACCAAGAAGCTTCGGGGAGGCCAAGGCCTCGGGCTCTGGCTTTGCTCGCAGCTTATATCCGTCATGGGCGGTCGTTTGACGCTGGCGTCGGCGGGCGTGGGTCAAGGCGCGACGGCGCGCTTGACCTTACCCAAGACGGAGGCCGCCCCGAGCGATGCCGAATTCGATCTGGACCAATACTTCATCGACTGAAAGCTAAGGCGGGGTCCCCGGCGCATCAGGCAATTCCAGTCGCCAGCACGAGCCATTTGCGCAAAACTCATCGAATTGCTCCAAAGGAGGCGTCAGTTTCCCGGGACGACGAGAACGGGGCGACGAAGTTTGAGCATGGCCTTGAAGGGGACCCGGCCGAGAAAAAACGGCTGCGTGTGAATGGTCCGGTGGCGGCCGAAGATCAAGACGTCGGGCCGAACGGTCTCCGCGATCTTTGCCATTTCGTCGACGACGTCCCCCGTTACGACCGAAGCCGAGTAAGAGCAGTCAAAGCGCATGAGCAGGTCTCTATTAGGTTCGAGGCGCTCCTGTAGAGCCGCTGCCAAATTATCCAGAAGGCTCTGGAAGAGCTTGGTGGCCGAGAGCTTCGGATCGGCCGGAGTGTGCGAGGTGGCGACCGCCGACGTGACGGCGGCCTCCAACACTTCTGGCCGAACGCCGTTGACATGGACGTGGTTGAGCGACGTGTTGCCCAACGCGATGGCCATCTCGATGCCAAATTGCGACGCCGCGCGACCCGATGGACCGAGATCGTCCGCGATCATGAGCGTTGCCAGTCGGTCGCTCAGGCGGGCGGGGGCCTGCGAATCGAGGACCAGCACCGGCACGCTGCTGGCATTGAGAACTGCGAGTGCGGTGGAGAAGCCCGATCGCGGTGGTTGTTTTTCATCCGCGTATTTGGCACCGACGATGAGCAAGCAGCTACCGAGCTTTTTGGCTTGCTCGCATAGAGTTTCGACGAGATGGCCGGAGATGACTTCGGCTAAGACTTTTACTTCTGGGGTAACGAGGCGAGCCATTTCCAAGAGGCGTTGGCTGGCTGCGACTTGCGCCTCTTCACTTGCCGCCGCCATGGCGCCCAGCACCGGAGTCATGAAGCCAAAGGCCGGAACGCCCGGATTGTAGGACCACGGCTCGACGACGTGCAGGAGCGCAAGGGTCTTGTCAGTCCTCTTGCAGAGCGCCGCGGCCGCTGCAAGCAGGCCCACGGAATGATCGTCGAAGCCGATGGCGACCGTGACTACTTCGTTTTCCGACCAGATCGATTTATTCATGGCGAGCTTCCTCTTGATAGAGATTATCGACCGCGGCAAAACGCGTTGCGGCTTCGCTTTCTTTCCAGAGTTCGAGCAGGTCGGCGGTCAAGGCCCTGACTTTCGCCGAGTCGTTCGCCAGTCGGCAAAGCCTGGCGCCGTTCGGAAAATGCCAGTTGCTGGCTTCGATCGCATGCAGCAAAGCGTCGTACCGCTCCATAAGCCTTGGCTCCTCGATCTTGCCGTGATGCCTTTTCATAATGGTCAGGACGGTGCTCAGCGTCTTGCAATCGAAATTTTCACGACAGGTGTCGCAATTTCTGCTGCCGACGAACTCTGCGGCTGGGTACGGTGCGTCGCTCATGGACTCTCCTTGGCTTCACAGGCGAAGGAGAGCAAATCCGATGCCAAGGCAAAGTGCGCGAATTGGCGCTGTTCGGTGCGGGCACCATTCTTGCTTCCCTTCAGGCGTTTAACCCCTGGAGGATCCATGCTTCTCATTCCCCTGCTCGTTTCGGTGGTCTTAACGACCCCGGCGACGCCATTTCTCGGGGGAGCGCAGTCGGAAATCGAAGGCGAAGGTCCCGTTCCCGTGGCCGCCGCATGGTCTGGGCGGACGCCTCGCGAAGCCACCCAAGAGACAGGTTTTCCTAGGGATTACGATTGGCGCAACCAGAGTGGGATTTCCTACATGTCGCCCGTCGTGGCCCAAGGCGCTTGTGGCAGCTGTACGTCTTTTGCCGCCGTCGCCGCGCTCGAGGCGCAGCTCAACATCGCGTGCTCGACTCCCAACCGAAGCTTTGCGTTTTCCCGCCAGTTCAACTTCTCTTGCGGCGGCGGCCTTTGCCGTAGCGGTTGGAAGCTGTCGGCGGCCGTTGATTTTCTGGCGGAAAGTGGCGTACCCGATGAGCCGTGTTTACCATATGCCGCGGTGCTCGGCGACGACGTCCGCTGTGATCTGGCGTGCTCCGATTCGACCGACCGTGCCGTCCGCGGCATTTCGTATGAGCGCCCGACCTCGGGATTCATCAACGTCGCCGACATCAAACGCGGAATTTTGAGAGGCCCGCTGATCGCCAACATGATTCTGTTCGACGACCTGAAGTCCTACCGCGGCGGGGTATACAGGCATCGCGGCGGTATGCAGCTCGGCTCGCACGCTATCGTGCTGGTCGGTTGGCGCGACGACGATCTAGCCTGGATCGTGCGCAACAGCTGGGGCCCGGAGTTCGGAGATGGCGGCTACTTCGAAGTTGCGTGGGACGACGCATCTTTGCCGGGACGCTACACCTGGGCTCTCGACGTTTCGGGTGCGGTATCCAGCGGGATTTGCGCCCGTTCTCGCTGAAATCTCCGCGGCCGCGTGGCTTCTTTTCAAAATCGCCAACATATGGCTCGGCGTTTGCAGATGCCAGGTCGTCACCTGACTCACTGAGCTTCGATTCGGAGGAACGCCATGCAATTTCGTCTCTTTGGACCACTGCTTTTTGCGCCGTTGTTGGGAATGCTAGCGCTCGCAGCGCCGCTGCTTGCTGACGGTCCCCATAACGGGCAAGTGGTGCAGGTCTCCGCGCGCTACGCTTTCGTCCCTGTCGGCTTCGACGACAACGACGAGACGCTGCTCGTGCTCGATGGTTATTTGCCGAGCGGTTGTTACAAGCTCGTGCGCCCCATGTATGAACTCGACCCGGTCGCGAAGACCATCGACGTTCACCCCATGGCACGTTACTTCGACGTGCCGTGCGTAGAAGCGCTGATCCCTTACGAGCAAGAGATCCGCTTGGGAGTACTGCCGCAGGGAACCTACCAGGTGCGCATCGTCCCCGACGGCATCGCCGAAGAGCTGGGCGTAGCCGAGGCGACCAGTGCTGGCGCGGACGAGTATCTTTACGCGCCCGTTGACGGCGCCAGCGTCGCCGAGGATCGTGCTACGGGTCGCCTGACCGCCACCCTCTTCGGGCGTTTCACCAATAGTTGCATGCAATGGCAAGAGCTACGGGTGATCGACAACGGCAAGACGGTCAACATTCTCCCCATCATGAAGATGGCAAAAGATGCCGCGGCGGATGATGTCGTGAATTGCTCTCCCCAAGAAGTGGCGTTCAAGAAGACCGTCGAATTGCCGGCATCCATCACTCGTGGGCGGCACCTCCTGCATGTACGCAGCCTAAACGGCCAAGCCGCGAACGTGCTTTTTTTCAAGAACCAGTGATCAACCGAATTCCTAGAGGAGCCTGAACGGCAAATCGGTCAACACCATGTTCTCGGTCAACGCCGCGGACTGAGGCATCTTCCCAATTTCCACCGGTCGGCGCATCTCCTGCCCTGGGGATGCGCTTTTTCGCTTCCATTTACCTGTCGCAATTTTCATACACTAAAGAATTAATGAAGTGTGGACGGGGCCTTGAGCGTTTGCTCGTTGACCCCCGAGCGCCGCCATCTATAATCGAAGCAACAACCCCGCAACCCGTCGGCGATCCCTGGAAGAAAGGGAACTCTTTTTGACCCATCTCGGGAAAAAAATGGCAGGTCTGCGCCAACGCCTCGGCGCCGCGACGCGTCGCGCCAAAGCCTGGTTCGACGCCGCGTCGATCCGCCGGCGCATCATCGGCGTCCTCGCCGTGTTCGCTTTCTCGTCAGCCGCCATTACCGTCATTGGCGTCATGAAGCTCGCCAACCTCAGTGGGCGGATCGACCAGATCGTCGACGTCACCACCAAAAAGATTCAATATGGGCTCGAACTCCGCGGCATCATCATCCAGCAGGACCGAGCCGAGAAGTCATTGATCCTGGCCCTGACCAACGAAGAGATCGCCCGCTTCGAGAAGCTGCTCGACGTCACGAACGAGGCCGCCCAAGAGAAAATCGAGGCCATCGCCAAACTCGTCGACGAGCCGATGCAGCTGAAGCTCGACCGGATCGCCGGCAACTTCACCGAGTATGGCCGCCTGCAGCGGCACCTGGTCGAATTGGTCAAGCTCGACCGCAAGCTTAAGGGCAGCGAAGCCAGCCACGGCGCCAAGACGGTGCCGACCTTCGTCGAGCTTGAGCGCCTGATGAAGAAGATCAACGGCTCTTGCAAGACCCGGCTGAAACGCGAGAACACCCTGCAAGACGTCAGCTGCACCAAGGTTTCGCTGGAAGTCTTGAGCCTCTTGAAGTTCGTCCGCACGGCAAAAGACAACGTCATGGTGGAAGCGAACCGCAAGCCCCAAGGCCCGAAGGGTCAGAAGACGGCTGCGGAGGCCATCAACGAGATTTACTTACGCTTGAACGAACTCGGCGCGCTACTGCCCGCCACGTCGTCGGCGGCGTTGACGAGCTTCACCGACGCGCTGAGAAGCTGGCTCGTACACCAGTCGAAGCTCGGTCTCCCTTCGCAAGGCGGCGACGACGCGCGGCGCTTTCTCTTCTTGCGGGACAAAGCCGATGCGCTGTCGGCCGCGACTGAAGGCTTGATCGACGAGATCGTCGACGCCAATACCGCCCAGCTCGATAAAGACAAGAGCGAGGGCCGGGTGTCGTTCCGCAGGGCTGAAGCTCTGCTCGCGACGATCAGCATTTTGTGTATCGCCCTCGGCAGCCTCATCGGCCTGAGGATCCTCCGGACGATCAAGGTCGGGCTGCTCGAGCTGATCTCGATGTCCCGCGAAATGGCCAAGGGCAATTTGATGGCCCGGACGACCGACATCCCCGGCGACGAAATGGGCGAGCTGACGCAGTCGTTCAATGCCATGGGGACGAAGCTTCAGACCATCATGAACGAGCTTGGCCGCGCCACGGCCCAAGCGGAGGAAGCCAACCGGACGAAGAGCACGTTCCTCGCCAACATGAGCCACGAAATCCGCACGCCGATGAACGGCGTCCTCGGCATGGCAGAGCTCCTGTCCCAAACGAAGCTCGACGACGAGCAAGGCAACTACCTGGCGCGCATCCAATCGTGCGGCGAGACCTTGCTGACGATCGTCAACGACATCCTCGACTTCTCGAAGATCGAAGCCGGGATGCTGGACCTCGAGATCATCCGCTTCAACCTCGGCGAGACGGTGGCCGCCGTGCTCGAGCTCCTCCAGCCTCGGGCGGCGGAAAGGCGCATCAAATTGTCCTTCGAGGCGGAGGACGGGCTGCCCGTCCAAGTGCATGGGGACCCGACTCGCATTTCCCAGATTCTCTTCAACTTGGTCGGCAACGCCATCAAGTTCACCCAGGACGGCGAAGTGACGGTGCGCTTGCGACAAGACGGCCTGGACGGCGACGCCCAGATGCTGCGCTTCGAAGTCGTCGACACCGGCATCGGCATCAGCGAGGACGAAGCCCGACGAATCTTCACGCCGTTCACCCAGGCCGACACCTCGACGACGCGTAAGTTTGGCGGCACCGGCCTAGGGCTAGCCATTTGCCAAGAGTTGGCCAACCGGATGGGCGGGGCGATCGGCGTCGAAAGCCGCCCTGGCGCTGGCAGCACGTTCTGGTTCACGGTCGCGTTCCCGCTCCGCCTCACTGGCTTGGAGCGTTTGGGCGACGCCGTGGTCCGCGTCGACCAGGGCTTTGCCCCGCGCCAGCAAGGCACGATCCTGATTGTCGATGACACCGAAGTGAACCGCGAAGTGGCAGAAGTCATGCTCAAGCGCTTCGGCTACGACACTGAGTGCGCTGCCGACGGCGCCGAAGCGATCGCCCTGGTCAAAGCCAAAAAATATGCCGCCGTGCTGATGGACTGCCAGATGGCGGGAATCGACGGGTTCGAAGCCACCCGCCGCATCCGGGCGCTAGGAGATGACGGCGCCAACCTGCCGATCATCGCGATGACGGCGCACGCACTGAAGGGCGACCGCGAGATCTGCCTGGCTGCGGGGATGGACGACTACTTGTCGAAACCGATCAAGGGTTCGGTCCTCAGCCGAGTCATCGAGCGCTGGGTCGCGCCGCGAACGGAGGCCGCGGCCGTCGCTTGGACGGCGGAAGCCTCCGAGGCCAAGGCGACGGGACGCGCCCTCGATCCCAACGTGCTGAAGGAGCTCCAGGCGCTCGACGAGGAAGCGGGCGACACGTTTTACAAGAAACTCGTCGAGGAGTTTTTGATCGCCGCCGCCCCGGCCGTCGACGAGCTGCTGCAGGCGGTCGGCCGAGCCGACATGCTCACGGTAAAGCGCAAAGCCCACACGCTTTACGGGAGTTGCGGCAACTTCGGGGCGCAAGCGATGATGTCTCTCTGCCGACGCCTCGAGCAGGCCGACGGCGAAGGAGATCTCGGCGTCGCGTCAGCGCTTTCCACCGGATTGGCCTCGGAGTTCGACCGCGTCCGCAGCGAGCTCATCGCGTCCCTCCATTGAATAAAGCCAGAAGTGCTCGCGGTCTCAAGTTGCCTAGCCCAATGATTTCTGCTATTTACGTAGCCAAGTCGGTTGCATTCTGCGTTCCTAAAATGTTGGGGAATCCGTGACCGCGGCGCGTACTTTTGCCCTGAGTCTCTTCACCTGCTGCGGCCTTGCCGGCTGTGTGACGCACCATGCCGCCGAGGCGAGGCCCGAGCTTGCGGAGTTCGATCTCCGTCGCGCGATACGCGACAGCAGCGGTGAGAAATCGCTGCATCATCTGGCGCACGAACTCGTGGCGAAAGGCCAAGAAGGCGCGGCCAAGAGCGACGTTCTGATAGCCCTCTCCGAGGGACGTTCATCGCTCGGTTTCAAAGAAGCCAAGGCGCTCGCCGACCTTTATCTGATGCTGCCCGAGCCGGCGGCCCCCGAACTCTTCAAAGAGCTCATGTCGGCGCACCTTTACGAAACGCGGCGCCTGGCCTGGCAAATCGCCGAGCGCGAGCCGTCGCCGGCGATGGCTCAAGTCGTCAGCGAAGAGATTTCGCGCCGCCTCGGCGGTAAGAGCGGCAAGCACTGGAGGCTTTCTCCGGAAATCGCCTTGGCGGCCAGCGCCAACGAGTTGAACGAGTCTTATCCTTTGATCCGCGAAGGTTTGATGGCGGAGGGCCAGCCGGCCTTCGCCAAAGCGATGATCGAGTTGAAACCCGACGGAGCCGCCGACGACCTTCTCAGCTACTTGGCGCTGGCCACGGACAACGAGGTCGCCTCGGGCAAGTTCCATAAGGTCAACGTCAAGACGTGCGTCGTCGCGCTGAACTACTTCCTCGACACGCCTCCGTCGCTTCATCACCCCGACTTCAAGTCGCTCCTCGCTTACTCGGCGTCAGCGAACGCCGAACTGGCCGACTTGGCCTTCAACGTCCTGGGCCCCTACGTCGAGGACGAAGGCGACCATTTGGCGATGCTCTTGTCGCAGATGGCGCCGGGAGTGCGCGCCGCGTTCGTCCAGCGTCTGAACAAGGAAGGCGCCGAAGAGGCGAAGAGCTTCATCGGCCTTCTCGATGCAATGCCTCCGGGAGAAGACCGATGAACAAACTAGCGTTGCTCGTTTCTTTTTGCGTCGTCTTCTCCGGCTGCGGCCGGAGCGTCCGCGTCGGTAAGCGCCCCAAGAATCTGAACGACGTGCCGCTGTCGATCGCTCCGCCCGGCGGCGTCTATTCCTTTCAGCCGACCGTGACGGTCGCCAAGGAAACGACCGAGAAGGACTCCGGCGATCTACGCGTCCGTACGCCCGGGGACGAAACCTTCCTCAGCGGCTTTGGCTTGGCGTCGAACAGTGCTCCGGAGGCTAGAAAGCCGATGGAAGAGCATCGCGGCTTCGTGTGCGCTGAAGTCGCGCAAAGCGGCGACGTCGAGTACTACCTGGCTCCCGGCCTCTTCTCGCCCAACCACCGGAGTGATCTGCATACCGAGCACTACGACATCCAGCTGCCGGAAAATCCCCTGACTATCAACGGCGCCGCGCTTACGAAAGCCGCGGCGAGCTGCGCCATTTCCTACGACTACACCGGCCGGACTTTGTTCAATTTCACCGCTCAATTCGTCGAGGGCGAAGGGGCGAAGGACGACCCTACGGCGACCTTGAAGATTCACCTGACCAACGCCGACGCCGGCAAGACCTTCACCATCGACTGGCAGTCGGACGACCGGGAATATTCGGTCGACCTGAGCTTGTCTGCCCCGGAGAAGGATCAAAATGACATATCCTACGCGACCAAGCCCCAGGAATCGGAATGGGACGGCGTCGTCAGTCGCCCGAAGAAGCACGACGGCGTTTGCACCATCAGCGTCGACGCCTTCAGATTGAACGGCGAAACGCACGGCACCATCGCCTGCAAAGTCTTGCCGACTTTCCCCGTCGCGAAAGAAGCGCCGGCGCCGCGCTTTGGCGCTAGCGCGACCTTCTCTGGCTCATGGTCGTGCGACAGGTACTGAGTTCCGCTTAGACCTCAAGGATTGAACAGTCCACCCTGCGCGAGAAAGCCGCCTTGGGCGTTGTAGCCGCCCCAGACGAAGAGCGAATCCTCGATCCAAGCGGCGACGTTGGTGATCCGGCCGAGCGGGTCGGCCGGCGTTGCCGCCTTCGACCACGTCTTGTCCCCTAAATCGTAGATCAGCGTGCTCGAGGGGAACTTGCTCAGAGCCGCGTCAGTCGCGCCGCCCCAAACGACCATTCGACCGCGCAATGGTTCGAAGAAGGCGGCGTGATCTCGGCGCCCCAGCTCGTCGGGCGGCAGGTTGCCCGAAAGGTCGGCCCAATCGTTGGTTACCGAGTCGTAGATCGCGCCGTCACTGAGTATCGAGCCGTTATTTTCTCCGCCCCAAATCAACAGGTAACGTCCCGTCCAGATCGCCGAGTGATGGACTCGACCGGCCAACGACGCCGGCGCCGGCCGCATCTTGCGCCACGGATCGGAAGTGCCGCGCAACGCGGCTCTTGGATCAAAGAAGGCGCCATCATTTAACGGCGCGGGACACCGGTTGACGTTGCTGCCGGTTTGACTGCAGCCGCCCCAAACGAGCATTTCGGTGCCGGTCCATAAGGCCGTGTGGCCAAAGCGCGGAGTCGGTGAATTGAGCGTTTTGGCGAGCGGCCGCCAAATTCCTTCCGGCTCTTCGGCGGTGAAAGACAGCACTCCGCCGTCGCCTAGCGCGCGATCCGGCGCCGGATTTTGAAAGCCTTCCAGCCCGCCCCAGACGATCATTTCGTCGGCGTTCGTCCACACCGCGGAATGTTGCACGCGCGGGCTCGGGGCGCCCTCGGCGCTGATCGGCAGCCACTTGTCGGCTGCCGTGTCGTAGATGGCGTTGTCTTTCCTGGCTTCGTCACAACCGTCCGACGCGTCGCACGCCGTCACGGCGAAAGTTTGGTCGCAGGCCGTGCCCTCGCCGCGGCAGCCGCCGAAGACGATCATTTTGTCGGCGAGCGCCGGCGTTTTCGTGTCGCCGGTCCAAATCGCGGTGTGAAATTTCCTCCCGACCGGCGCCGTCGATTGGTCCATCGGCAGCCATTCGGTCCTGGGTGATTCGCCGAGCGAGCCGCTTTTGGTA
>JAYWBY010000422.1:0-11891 GCA_043781115.1 Pseudomonadota bacterium | reverse complement strand
GTCTACTCCTGGCTCCAGCTCGCCCTTGCCACGGCGTTTACGGGCGGGATGCTTTGGGTGCTGCGCCCGCTCCTCGGCGACAGCGATCGGGACTCGACGCCGGACTTCCTGAGTGACGCCCGTGGGGTCGCTGCGACCGGCGCCAAGGCTGCCGGAACGGCGGCGGCACTCCTCTGAGATCGTGATTTCGAGGCGCCTGGCCGACGGGCTGGCCGGGCTGGCTGCTCGTTGCTGGCGGCTTGGTCGGCCGGCTCCCAAGGGGTTTGGGGACGAAGTCACCAAGTCAAGAATTGACGGACGCTAGCAACGTCCATGCTTGCTCCTCTTCTTTCGTGTTTTTTTTGATCTCTTGTTTTCCTTCACTTCATCCCCGCTAACTTACACATATGGAGGTCTCAACATGCAAAACTCTCTGAATTCGTCGTGAAATTTCCCCCGTCCTATTGTGTCAACCACTCAATTCAAACCGCTCATCGTAAGGGGAGGCATCATGCAAGCTGAAGCGTCTAGCGCAGTGCCCAAGTGTCGGTCGGCCGTTTACATCCGACTCTCGCTGGCTGAACAGCGGCGTCTCGCCACTGATGCAGAGATCCTCGGCAAAACCGCGCCCGAGGTGATGAAAGACGTGTACTTCGGAAGGGCGCCGACCGTACCGCTGCTCGCGAGCGCCGATCAACAAGCGCTGATGGTGGCACTTGCCCGCATTGGCAACAACATGAACCAGATCGCGAGGCACCTTAACAGCGGAGGGCGTCCAACATTTCAAGCCGAGCTGACGCTGACGCTGCGAGAGTTGACAGCACTTAGGTCATTTCTCACGAGCAAGTATTGCCGCTGCGAAAAGGCTGACGAGGTGAATCCGCTCCAGAAGTCGTAACTGGCGCCCAGTCGCTCAAGAAACAAACAGGAGGTGGAATTATGCGCACCCAAGGTTCGGTAGCAATGCCGATGGCTCGGCCAAGCGTCTTTGTCCGGCTCACTGTCGAGCAATACCGCCGAGTCGCTATCGACGCGGCGGCGGCCGGCAAAAGCGCCGGAGAAGTGATGAAAAATGCCTATTTCGAATGGGCCAGCAATGCGCCGCGTCTTTTGAAGGCAGACAAGCGCGACGTGATGTCGACGCTCGGCCATATCCGACAGAAGTTAAACCAGATCGCAAAACACCTGAACTTCGGCGGACCTGGTTCGATCCGCTCAGAATGGGACGACCTCATCCATGAGCTTTGGGCTCTTCGACATATTATTGAAGCGCAATATTGCCGCTGTCAAACGCCGGACGATGAGGATAATCGTGGCGACTGTGAAAATAAAATATAATGCCAGCGCCAAAGATACGCTTCGCTATGTCTTCAGGCATGGGATGGACGGCGATCCGGTCGATTCGCACGGCTGCGGCCAAACGGAGTCGCTGGTCGTCCATGACTTCGAGGCGGTGCGTAACGCCTTCCACTCGCACAAGGGTAACGAGGTCGCGCACATCATGCAAAACTGGGGTCCTGAGGAAAGCGCCAAGCTGACCCTTCAGGAAGTAAACCAGATGGGCGTCGACCTTGTCTCCCGCTCATTTCCTGGGCATCAATTCGTCGTCGTCACGCATTCGGATCGGCCGCATCTCCACAACCACATCGTCGTCAACTCAGTGAACATGGAGAACGGCAAACGTATCCACAACAAGATCAAGCACTGGAAGGACCTCACGCAAGTCAATGACGAGATCTGCCGCTCGCGTGGTCTCTCGATTCCGGACGGTGAAAGACGCGAGCGAGCGCTCAGGATGTCAGACGGGGTGCGGGGAATGCTCAAGCACAACCGCTTCTCCTATATATTCGATATGGCCCAAAAGGCTGATTTCGCCCGTGCCTATGCGACCAGCTACGTCGAGTATGTGGGTATACTGGCCGAGATGAAGGTCGGCGTCCGCGTCGAAGAGAAGAACATCTCGTATTACTACGGTGGCACCTCCGTTGCCATCAGGGGTAAACAGCTCGGCAAGCGCTACGATAAAGCCGGACTCGAAGGCGCGTTCAAGGCCAACGACGCGAAGTTCCAACGCGCACCCGGACTCCGCGAGCAAATACGAGGCACGATTGACACTCTCCGCTCGGCGCCGGGCGCCATCGACCTCGCAGCTCAACAGCTTATGCGGGACAACCCCGGTGCCATCGAGATCAATGTCAAAAAAGACTACTCGGCCTACCCGCGTGTGCCACGGCGCGAGTCCAAAACATTGCACGTTGGTGAGCACGACCTTGCCGGCAGCATTATTCCGATTGACGAAATAAAGCGGGCGCGACGCAGCAACATCATCACCTACTGCAAGATGAAAGGGATCGGCCTCGCTCAAAACGAGAAGGGCGAATGGACGCTCAAAGGCAAAGACTATGTGATCATCAAGGACTATGAATGGATTAACCGCAAAAACCGGACAACTGGCAGCCTGATTGAGCTCGTGGCTTCGCACAAGAATATGACTTTCTTGCAAGCCGTTGCCGACATCACTTGCAATCCAAAGCTTCTACTGGTTGAGCAACACTTCGGCGAGCAAAAGCGTAGGTTTTCACCCTTCTATATGCCAAAGCGGGACCATGCAAGTCGCACCGAGGCTCTGACGAAGATCGTCGACCTTCTAGGCTCGATGCGCCTTGGCCATCACCACGCCGAGCACCTGCTGAGAAGCCAGCAAGTACAGGTCTCCAAGGGCGGCGTGATCCGCTTCTTCGGCAAGGACAGCGGCGAGGGCGCTCTGGAATTCGTGCAAGATGACCTTGGCAGGTGGTCACGCCGCGAGCATGGTCGATTCAGCACGCCGTTTGCCGCCGTGTCAGGCAAAGGCCGCTCGGCGACCGTGTACACCGACCCGTTCAGCTATCTTGGGCGCGAAGGCGCGAACGCGATGAGCGGCCGGCATGGCAAACATCCGGTACTGGCGTTGCTTACGCCCGACATCGCGGCGGTTGGCAAATTCTTGGCTGAAAATCCCCACGTCGATCACATCAACGTGGTGACGCCGACGCCCAAGCATCCGTCGCCGGTCGAATTGGATTTTTTCAACAATTTGAAGACGCATTATCTCAGGCTCGGGATTGAACTCGACCTCGTCGGCCCTGAGCACGCAGGACGGGGGCGCGGGCCGGAGATATCTTTCTGACGGCGAAAAAACCCAACGGTTCAACTCGAAGCCTCCCCACAATGGGGCGAGTGAACCGTTGGGTTACGATCGGTCGTCATATTGTAGCAGGCTCGCAGCGCCGAGTGGCGGCGGCGTTGACCATATGGAATCAAATTGCTGCCCGAATGTCGTGTGCAGCAGGTACCAGCGTAACTTTTGGGGGAATTATTATGGACAACACGGAATTGGCTAAGAAACCAAAGGCCCCGGGGAGTTTGGTCAAGACGGCACCCGTGCGCGTGTCAAAGGAGACGCGCAAGCGCATTCTCGCCGAGCTGGCCCGGTTGAACAAGAAGGAGGTCGGCCGGAGCGTCAAAGCGGATGACCTCATTGCGCTGGCTCTCAGCCTGCTGGAGCCCAAGCACCACGCCCAACTCCAAGACGCCACGCTCACCAACTCCGATCGCCTGCACCGCCGCTACCTGGACTACGTCAAGCAGCACGGTTCGACCAGCAAGGACGCTTTTCTCGGCAAGATCCTGACGGGAAACCTTCTCTTGGAAGCGTCCAAGCCGATGCACGTCGAAACGTAAAATTGCGCTAAATTCAGCATAAAATCCGCAAAAAATAACAGCGAAAACTAGTACAGACCGGGGGGCTATGCTATGGTTTCCGAGCAAAATTCGGCGGCCAAAGAGCCGTCCAATGCCGCGCTCTTTGACAAAAGAAAAGCAAGACCAAGCGAACTCATAGACACCAATGAGCTGGCCCGCCGGTTGTCGGTACATCCGATGACGATCAGACGGTGGCGCCGGGAGGGCAAAGTAAAGCCCTACGTCATCGGTGGCTATGCGATCCGTTACGACTATGTGCAAGTCCTAGCGGCGCTGGCGAACATACCCGATGAAGGGGGTTAACCTATGGCGTTTAAAGACAAGCGTCGCGATAGGTGGATGGTTCGTTGGCGCACAGCTGATGGCAGGCACCTGCAAAGGTCCTTCGTAGACCGGGGCGACGCGCTACGGTTTGAGTCCCAGGTTGAGCTGGACCGGCCGAAGTACGACACGCTTATGGACATGACGTTTAAGGATCTGGCGGGCAAATTTGTGGAGGCGCACATCAATGTGCATATTCACGAAGGCGCAAGGGCGGAGTACCGAGCCGCAGTCGATGAGCATGTTTTGCCGCAGCTCGGGGAGATCAGGCTCAAAGACCTGCACCTGAGAGACTTGAATCAGCTTCAGGCAAAACTTTGCTCGCTCAGAAGCAAGAGGGCTCGCGGCGCGGGCGGTGCACTGGCGCCGTCGACCGTGAACTTTCTGACGTCGCTGGTGCGGCATATCGTCAAGTGGGGCATTAGGAACAGCTATCTGTCGGACGATCCCCTGGCGAACTTCAAGAAGCTGAAGGAGCCCAAGCGGATGCCGACCTTCTGGACCATCGAGGAGCGCGACCAGTTTCTGGCGCTAATCCGCGATCCGGGGGTGGTGCTGGCGCGTGATCCCAAAGAGCATATCCAGAGCATCGAGATTTTCACGATCGCTCTGTATACAGGGATGCGCCGGGGCGAGATCCTGGGCCTAAAGCGTGACTCCGTGGACTTGGAGCGGCGCACGATCAAGGTCGGCCGGACCTACGATGTCAATATGCGGAAGCTCTATGAAACCACGAAGTCGACGCGCGACCGGGAGATTCCCATGCACGAGCGGGTCTATGAAATCCTCCGGCTTAAAAAGAATAAGTCGGCGGACAGCCTGATCTTCGATATCGGATATCCCGGCTGGATTAACGGATTCAAGGACCTCTGCAAGCGCGCGGGTATCAAGCCGATCCGGTTTCATGACATGCGCCACACCTTCGCCGCCATCCTGGTCAGCAACGGCGTGCCGCTCGCGGTGATCCAGGAACTCTTGGGCCACTCGAAGATCGAGACGACGATGGTTTACGCGCACTTGGTTCCGGGGACAGCCGCCAACTGCCTCTCGGCGCTCAACGCACCGGCGATGGCAGCAGGGAAAAGGCCGGAAAACGTGGTGCAGATCGCCAACTAAGACCCGTTTTGTACGCAGTGTACGCAGAGAATCGGGTAAATTTTGGTGTCGAAAATGATTTTTGTACGCAGTTTGTACGCAGAAGCGACTTTTTCAAGCCCTCAAAATCAGCGTAACCCACAAAAAAGATGGACCGTTTCGATCAGTGAAGATCGACTCGGCCCACTAAAAGGAGGTAAGGAGAAGATGAGACGGGCTCTTGGTAAGTGAATAAAGTCGCGAGGTTAGACGAAATAGAGAAGTTAAATCAATGAGATGAGGTTGCCAGCTCTGACCGGTAGAATCCCACGCTGACCTACGAAATCCAGAATTCGTGCCCCGATTTGACCACACCTAATGCAGCACTTTCCCCGCAGGCATCTATGGTTGTATAACCATAGATATGAAGGCAGAGCCGATCCTTCGGGAGAAACGCATTCTGACGAACAAACGCACCGGGGACTTGGCGATCGCCGAGCTCAAAGTTTGGCGCGTGCCGAAGTCAGGCGCTTATCCGGTTGGCGTGAAGTTCTCCCTCTTTCTAGTCTCTGACGGCCAGATTCTCGTTGGGATGGACAATCACAAGCCGAAGGGGCCACACCTTCATTTGGGCGAACAAGAGGTTCCATACGAGTTTACGAACGAGGCAAGTTTGATAGTCGACTTCTGGGACCTCGCTAGAAAGGCAGGGTTTGAGCCATGAAACTGAAGAAGGCAAGGATCATCGTCGAGACCATTGAGGCCGTCAGCGAGCGCTGGGCCAAGGCCCTGAAGGGCAAGGCTCGGTCGCCGAAGGGCGTTGAGATCATCTCTATTGGCAGTTGGGAGGTGTTGGCAAAACTGCTGTCACCGCCGCGGCTGCAGATTTTGACGATGATCCCGCAGCAGAAGCCGAAGTCAATCGCGCATCTGGCGCGTCAGCTCGATCGGGATTTCAAGAATGTGCACGCCGACGTGCGCTTCTTGGCGGACCTGGGGTTGATTGACCTGCGGGAAGAAGGCGCGCGGAAGACGCTGGTACCGGTGGCGAAGTATAGTGAGATCGAGTTGCCGCTAGTGGCTTGATACCCAATGCGCGCCTCAACACCATGCCAAAATGATGCGAGAGTTTTTTCGATGGCGACAAGGCTTCCCTTACGCTGATTTGACGCATTTGGAACGAAGTGTCGATCTGCGCCCGTCAAGGCTACTCCGTTTTGCGGGTCATTCTCGACGTTCCGGCCCGCGCGCCCAATGAGCCCCGCCTAACAGTACTCCCTCTCGAAAAACCTAGCGAAAACACCCCTAACTTCGCGAAGCGTCGCGATCGCTGAAGGTGCCGATCCAATGGAAACGATTGGTACAAAATCGCGCTGTTTACGTTTGTAAACACTATGTTTACAATGTCGTTGAACCGTCATATCCGGAATGATAAGTGTTGGTTCAGGGAGAGCCACATGGATTACGCACTAAAATTCGATGGATCAATGACTCCAGAAGCTTGGCTTCGCGAAACCTTTCAAAGACGGCGGCTCAAGAATTCGCGGTATTCCCTACGAGCGTTTGCGCGCGACGTCGGCCTTTCCCCTGCTTTGGTTTGTTTAGTCTTCGAAAAAAAGCGACGCCTGACGGAACGATCGGCCCTTCGCTTGGCACAGACACTCTGTATGGATCCGACGAGCAAACTCGGTCTCACTGCGTCAGTAACTGGACTTCGGGGACACAAGGAAAAGGCAAAGCTCAAGGTAAGAGCAACCCAAATGGATATGGAAACATTTGAACTGATCGCTAGCTGGGAGCACTACGCAATCCTATCGTTAGCTAGAACCAAGGGAGCCAGAGCGGATGGCGAATGGGTGGCTCTTCGTCTTGGTATCTCGAAGAAGCACGCCAATGCTGCTCTTTCTCGTCTAAAAAAACTTGGCTTCGTGCGAGTCGTCGGTAACCGTTTCACTTTTGCGGCCAAAAACCTCGATTCACCCCACGATGTGCCGTCGGCGGCAATTCAACGCCACCACATCAGTCAACTTAGAAATGCGGAAAATGCTCTTGCCAGCGCGACGGTCGAAGAACGTTACTTCGGTGCAACAACCATGGCCTTTCGCGTTGCAGATATGCCTGCCGCGAAGACAATGCTCCGCAGATTTCGGGACCGTTTTCAGCGTCGTTTCAGCAACGCCGAGGCTGACGAAGTGTACACAATCACAACCAACTTCTTCCCTATTTCGCAAAAGGAACGAGAGTCATGATGTCTTCGAAAATGCATGGTCGTTTGAAATGGCTGCTTACGACTTACTTTTTCTTCCTGGCCTCATTTGCAGCGACAGCCTTCGCCGGCGGTAACTCCGTTGACAACGGAGGCGAGATGCTTGCACTCGAATTCACCCGCCTCGGCGTCATCGTACACGAGACCCTTTTGGCGAGAGGATCGAACGAAGTCCTGGACCAAGCGACGGTTGACGACTTGGGCGAAGCGATTGCACAGACTCGCGTACATGTGGCAGAGGGGTCCATCTTCGATGTTCATGGGCTTGCCGTCGACGCGCGGGTCGTGGACAACGACAAAGGAGGCAAAACAATCGAAATCGATCGCACCAGGTGGGCGCGCTTGGTCGAAGATAAACCGAAAGTCTACGGGCTCGTTCTGCACGAGTATTTGCGGGTTCTCGGCAAGAATGACAACAACTACGTCGTGTCGTCAAAAATACGAGCATTTGACCAACAACTACTTTCGGCAGATGCAAAGACTCCTAAGGGCAAAGTTGTGCTTGAAAAACCAAGCAGCCCCTTTGTCTGGCAAGGAAGCACCGGTCAGTTGCGATCCGAACACCGATGGCTTGTCGGTGCTGGAATCGCACATGACTTAGGACTGTGGGCGTCTCATGTTAAAGTTGGCATTATATTGGACGAAGACTGGGAGGTCGACTTGGTCGCTTCCTCCAACATGCCTGGGATGCTGTCTTTCAATCCCTCATCGCGGCAGTCCATCGACGCAAAGTATTACGTGTCAGGCTCGTCGTTTTTCGTCAGCCTTGGCGTCGCTAGACAAGTCATGCGGGGACCATACCAAAGCCTTAAAAGCGACGATCAAATCTGGAAATCAGAGACAGCAGGGACGACGATTGCGGTCGGCAACCAGTGGCTGCTACCTAGCGGGTTCCTCTTTGGAGTCGATTGGTTCGGTGCCTATAAGCCGATCAAGACCCTTGAAACGACGAGACCAGCGCAGGACTATGAGCGTCCCTTTGCGCTTAGGGGAACGATAGGATGGGCGTTCTGATTCCGGAGTGACTCCGAGATGGCTTCAACCTTTCGTTTTCTTGCACTTTCGTTCGTCATTCATGGAATTCTGATCGCTTTCTTGCCGGCACAGTTTCCGAACGTCGAGACGCCGAAGTCGCAGCTGTTCAATATTCGGATCATCGAGATGGCGAAGAAACCGCCCCCGGCCTCCGCCGTGGTTTCAACGATCGCACCGCGCAAGGTCCCCGCAAAGAAGCCAGCAGTGGGTGCGTCCTCGAATCCGAGCGCTTTCGGGGGCTACAGCGACCTCTTTCCCTCCGCTGCCGAGAGCCTCGCATTCGCCGAACGATCCGAAGCAGCGCAGACGGGCGTCGCATCGTCGTTCGATTCGGAGGGAGATGCTTACCCCAATGCAACTCAGTTCAAGAACTTGGCACACCTCGGTCAGTTCGCATCCGCTCTTGGATCTCGTCTCTCGATTCCCGACGGCTTGAAGCTGCATTCGCCGCGCGGCCGGGCCTTCGTACGCCTATCAAGGAAGGCCGACGGTTGGCATGTCATGGATGTCAGTGGGGACAGCTTTTACCGCGCCCTTCTCTACGAAATCCTAGATAGCCAGCCGCCGCGCGGCTACCTTTATAGGCTTCTGGACGGCATCGACTACCCTACGTTACGGATCTACTTCTCGTTGGCGCCAGTTTGGGCAAATGACGAAACAGCCCAACCTCTCGTCACCCGCACTTCCTCGAACAAAGTTTTTCTGGACTTCACGCATGTACACGTGGACGTGAAATGGCAAATGCTAATGGCGTTCAACAACCCCATTGGAAATGCCAGCGTCGTACCCAATTTAGTCGGCATCGGCAGGTTCTTCTGGAGCAAGGCTACCGAGACCGACAGCACGAACGACCTCGACGTCAAGAAGCTCAGGCTATCACCTGCGTTCTCTCGCCCGATCGGACGCTGACCCGGATCAGCTCGCTTGCCCGTCCTGAAGCTGTTCAGTTTTTGAACGAACGGCTCATTTGGCCGTTCAGAAGTTGAACATCTCGGACGCCAATTTGACGTACTAATAGAGGGTCAGAACGCCACCGTTTTCTCATATTCCAGGCTATTTCGGCGAGTTGCCGAGGGCGCCGGCCGACGGCGCACAAAAGTTGGCACACCTTTCTCGCCTCTTCTTTATAGAGACCGATTTTTTCGCGTCTCAGACCTGTCCCGGAGGGCCACAATGATACGCACCCACCACACTGAGCATGGAGCCGCCGACCGACGCGGGGTCCGGGGGACGCAGTCAACCGGGTCGAGAGACCGGCGGGTGGTACCACCTGCCTTGCTTGCCCACCCCCTCTTTCAACTTTTTCGCCAACTCTCATTTTGCAGCACAACCGACTTTCTCAGTGCGTCACTCTAACCAAGCGTCTGCATCACCTTACCACGCAGCCGCGCATCACCCCGGAGGACAAATGAATCAATCCCACGAGCCCAATCCCGACCAGCGCCGAGGCGCCAGCCACGTCAGGTTCAGCCACAAGGAGTATACGCGCATCGAAGAAGACTCGATCACCACGGGCAAGTCGATCCCGACACTCTTGAAAGAGCGCTACTTCAAAGGCCCGCGCCCGCTGCCGCTGGTGAGCCATGCCGACCTGACCAACCTCGTCGTCGAAATCTGTCGCATCTCGAACCACCTGGGTCAACTGACCAAGCATCTGAACTCGGGCATCCGCGAAGGTTTCGTGCCGCAACTGACGACGATCGAAAAGACAATGACCAATCTCCTGACATTCATGGTTGGCACCTACTGTCGTTGCAAGAAGGTCTCGTAAGTTTAGCGCTGGCGGGTATTGGGGCAGTAGCCCGGTCGAAGGGGTCTCCAGCCGTGGACCTCATGCGTTTTCAGCCCGGCTCACGAGCGCAGTGTGGGCCACTGGCCGCCCACTTCGAGGGTTTGGCCGGCCGGCACTGCGGACCTCGTCCCTAATGACACTGTCGGGCACCGTCATTTAGGCGACGTTGGCCTCGCCGGACGAACCTCGGCGTCGGCCGGATCATATTTACAGATAGTCGGGCGTCGCCTGAACGTCGTCTTGTGGCCCAACTTGACCACCCCTTTCAAAAAAGCTCGTGCCAGCAGAGGCTTGCAGAAAAACGTAGATACAACACCTCAGACCAGCCCGCTTCTAGGCTCTGGCGGTGATCCTCTCGCGGACGACGTCATCGTTGGCCAAGCTAGCCAAGCCGAGGAGGTCGAGCAGCCCTTGTTGTAATTGATCGGTTTCCGTCACGGAGTAGAAGGAATCGTCGTTGTAGGTGTAGCGGTTGAGGTGGCAGGTTTTGAGAATCTCCAGCGCGCTTTCGGCGGTCATCTTCGGACCGAGTTTCTTTCGGAGCGTTCTCTCCAGAAGCAACGACAACATGCAGATGGCGACGTGCGCTTTAACCTTGCCGTCAGTCTGGTGGTGCACGGGCCTGACTTCGATAAAGCTCTTGATTTTGCGGAAGTCGAGTTCGACGATGTTTTTAGCTCGGTAGAGACAAGCAATGTCGCGGGCTTCTTTGGCGAGCTCAGGATGGGCGACGAGCACGCTCAGGCCATCAAAGCGGCGGCGTTTCGCCCAAGACGCTTGGTCGATGCTAAGGCTGACCTGACAAAACTTTTTACCGCCGATTTCGATTTTATCGAGCTTGACCGAAAAGGCTTCGACTAAGTTGTCGCGCAGCAAGAACGTCTGGACTTCCGCTAGGATTTTTTCAGCGGCGCGCTGCTTGCGACTGTTGCTAAGGCGGCTGTTTAGGCCCGTCTCGAAAGCTTTTACTCGTCCGATCGTGCGCTCGGCGCTCAATCTTTTTTCGACAGCTACCTCTGGATTGAAGTAGGCGACGACCCTCAGCGTTAGCTCGGCCGATGTCTCGTCGCCTGCCGCCTGCTTCACCGCGACCGGGCGGCGCCTTCTGGTGGTTGATGACAAGCTCGAAAATTTCTTTTCGATTTCTTCGTTCGAAGGCAGCTTTAAAAGAGCAATGAGGTCATCAATGGTAGCGCCGCCGGCTTCTCGGTCTAGTATCCGTTGTTGTACTGAAAGCGGCAGTCGGCCTAACTGGCGGTAACGAAAAACCAGCGTCTTTTTCAATCCCATCGCCGCCCCTGCGGCTTGAAACGACGAGTAGGTGCCGTCAGCTACGGCCTGCTCTATTTGACGACAAAGACCAAGGGCTTGGCCGAGGTGACGGTTTGGCCTTCTGGAGCGGGCACATTGCTTTTTAAGACGATTTTTTTCGTTACCAGGCCATAGTCGACGAGGAAGAGATTCTCGTCGACTTCCTGCATGATTGACTGCCGGGCGGCCTGTCGAAACTCTTTGACGAGGTCGACCTTTGTCGTCTTGGTGGACGTCTCGTCAATGCGGATGATCGGCAAGTCTTTGGCATAGGAGAGTAGCCGCAACAAACGGGTCTAATCCGTCGTAATTCCCCTAAACACGACGGATCGCCACCGCCCCATGGACCGCGTTGCCCATCGGCGAACT
>JAYWBY010000421.1:0-11897 GCA_043781115.1 Pseudomonadota bacterium | reverse complement strand
CCCGACATGGTCCGCAAGTGGCTGGCCAAGATCGTCCCGGTCCACGACAACTACTTTGCCGCGCTCAATTCGGCGGTCTTCAGCGACGGCTCGTTCGTCTTCATCCCGAAGGGCGTCCGTTGCCCGCTTGAATTGTCGACCTACTTCCGCATCAACGCCGCCGAGACCGGTCAGTTCGAACGCACGCTGATCATCGCCGAAGAGGGCAGCCACGTCAGCTACCTCGAAGGATGCACCGCGCCGATGCGCGACGAAAACCAGCTCCACGCCGCCGTCGTCGAGCTCGTGGCTTTAGAGAAGGCCGAAATCAAATACTCGACCGTCCAGAACTGGTACGCCGGAGACAAAGAGGGCAAAGGCGGTATCTACAACTTCGTCACCAAGCGCGGTCTCTGCAGCGGCGACCACTCGAAGATCTCGTGGACCCAGGTCGAGACCGGCTCGGCCATCACTTGGAAATACCCGAGCGTCATCCTGAAGGGCGACCACTCGACCGGCGAATTCTATTCCGTCGCGTTGACCAACAACAAGATGCAAGCCGACACCGGCACCAAGATGATCCATATCGGCAAGAACACCACGAGCAAGATCGTTTCGAAGGGCATCTCGGCCGACGATTCAGTGAATAGCTACCGTGGGCAGGTCAAGATCATGGCCAGCGCCGAGAACGCCCGGAATTATTCGCAGTGCGATTCGATGCTCGTCGGCCCGAAGGCACGGGCGAACACCTATCCCTACATTGAAGTAAAGAACAAAACCGCCACGGTCGAGCACGAAGCGACGACGTCGAAGATCAGCGCCGAGCAGATCTTCTACCTCAAGTCGCGCGGCATCGACGACGAGGGCGCCATCAGCTTGTTGCTGAACGGGTTCTGCAAGGAAGTGTTCAAGGAGCTGCCGCTCGAATTTTCCGTCGAGGCGGTGAAGCTTTTGGAAATGAAGCTCGAAGGGAGCGTTGGTTAACTATGTTGGAAGTGAAAGATCTACACGTCACCGTCGACGGCAAAGCCATCTTGAAGGGCCTGAACCTGACGGTCAAAGAGAACGAAGTGCACGCCATCATGGGCCCGAACGGCTCCGGCAAGAGCACGCTGTCGAAAGTCATCGCCGGCCACCCGGACTACGACGTGGCCTCCGGCAAAGTCGACTACGAAATCAACTTCAAGAAGAAGAGCCTCCTCGACATGGCGCCCGACGAGCGCGCCAGGGAAGGCGTCTTCCTGGCCTTCCAATATCCGGTGGAAGTCCCCGGCGTGAATAACGCCGAATTCCTGCGCACGTCGTTCAATGCCATTTGCCGCCACCAAGGCGTGGAAGAGATGGACCCGCTCGACTTCGACGAGTTCCTCCGAGACAAAATCCGCTTTCTCGGGATGGACGACAAGTTCATCGATCGCCAGCTCAACGTTGATTTTTCCGGCGGCGAGAAGAAGCGCAACGAGATCTTGCAAATGGCCGTACTGTCACCGCGCTTGGCGATTTTGGACGAAACGGATTCCGGCCTCGACGTCGACTCGTTGCGTTTGGTCGCCGAGGGCGTCAATAAGCTCCGGAGCGAAGTCAACGCCGTCGTTTTGATCACTCACTACCAACGCATTCTGAATTACATCGTGCCCGACCACGTGCATGTTCTCCACGACGGCAAGATTATCAAGAGCGGGGGCAAGGACCTGGCGCTCGAAATCGAAAACCGTGGCTACGACTGGCTCTTGTCATGAGCGTCTTCACTAACGCCTATCAGTCGCTCGCCACCGCCCGTCAGGCCGATCCAGCTTGGCTGAAGGCTTGGCGCGCGGACGCTTTCGACCGCTTTGCCGCTGCCGGTTTACCGACGCGGCGCAACGAAGAATGGAAATACACCAGCCTTAGGGCTATCGGCGACCACGACTTCGGTTTGACGGCGGAGTCCGGCGTCTGCGAGCCGTCGACCCTCGCCTTTCTCTCTCCCGACGACTTGGTCTTGGTCTTTGTGGACGGCGTCTTGTCGACGGAGCATTCGCGATTGGCGAATCTTCCCGCGGGCGTCACGCTGGCGTCGCTCCGCGACGCGTTGAAGCAGCGCCCCGACGACGTCAAAGGCATGCTTACGGCCTCCGCCGCGCTTCCCGACCAACCGTTCGGGACGTTGAGTGACGCCTTCGTCCAAGACGGCACGTATTTGAAGATCGCGCGCAACGTCAAAGTCGCCGCGACGGTTCAAATCGTTCACGTCACGACCAACGCGCCGGCGACGCCCACGGCGTTTTTCCCGCGTCATTTCTTGGCCCTGGAAGAGGGCGCCGAGGCTCGGGTCGTAGAGACATACGTCGGCACCACGGATGCGGCATACTTTGTCGCGCAAGCCACCGACATCACCTTGGCCGCGAACGCCCAGCTCGACCATGTGCGCATCCAGTCCGAAGGCTCCGCCGCGGTTCACATCAGTCGCGGCCGCGCGACGCTGGCGAAGGACGCGCGCCTTCGCTCTTTTAACTTCGCCGCAGGCTCGAAGCTCTGCCGGACCGACTTCGATGTCGCATTAATCGGCGCCGGCGCGGAAGTGCATTTGGACGGCCTTTACCTTGCCCAAGGTGAGCAGCACCTGGACAACCACACGACGATCGACCACCGGGTGCCGAACGCCACGAGCTCGCAACTCTACAAAGGCATCTTGGACGACAAGGGCCGCGCCGTATTCAACGGCAAGGTCTTGGTCCGGCAAGACGCCCAAGGCACCAATGCCTTTCAGATGAACCGTAACCTCTTGCTTTCGAGCGAAGCGGAGATCGACACCAAGCCGGAGCTCCAGATCGACGCCGACGACGTCAAATGCTCGCACGGCGCCTCGATCGGCCAGCTCGACCAGGGCCAGATCTTTTACCTGCAGAGCCGCGGCATCAAACGCGATGAGGCCATAGGTCTTTTGTCAGAAGCCTTTGCTTTCGAGGCCTTACTGAAGGTGACTGACCCCATCACGAGGCGGCGGTTGGCGGAGTTGGCGAAGGAGGTCATGTCGTGACGTTTAGCGTCGAGGCATACCGGAAGGATTTTCCGATTTTGGCTAGCGCGGCGCGCGGCAGGCCGCTGGTTTACATGGACAACGCGGCGACGACGTTGAAGCCGACGCCGGTGGTGGACGCGATCAGCCAGCACTACCTGTACGGCGCCTCGAACATCCATCGCGGCGTCCATCATCTCAGCGAAGAGGCGACCAAGGCCTTCGAGGGCGCGCGCGAGAAGGTGCGGGCGTTCTTGAACGCCAAGGAGGCGGCGGAGATCATCTTCACGTCCGGCACGACGGCGGCGATCAACCTCGTGGCGCTAGGTTTCGGCCGCAGATTCAAGGCCGGCGACGAAGTTGTCATCACCGAGATGGAGCACCACTCCAACATCGTCCCTTGGCAACTCTTGGTCGAACGCCAAGGGATCAAGCTCCGCGTCGCTCCCATTAATGACAAAGGCGAGCTCAAACTCGACGAGTTCGAGAGCCTACTAAACGATAGAACGCGCCTCGTCTCCATCGTTGCCGTGTCCAACTCGCTCGGGACCGTCAATCCCTACGCCGAAGTGATCACCATGGCGAAGCGCCGGGACATCCCGGTCCTCCTCGACGCGGCGCAAACCGTCGCGCACTTGCCGCTCGACGTCCAGAGCCTCGGCGTGGACTTCTTGGCTTTCTCGAGCCACAAGCTCTTCGGCCCGACCGGCACCGGCGTCCTTTACGGCCGCCGCGCGCTCCTCGACACCTTCGAGCCGGTCTTCGGCGGTGGCGACATGATCCGCTCGGTGACCTTCGAGAAGACGACGTTCGCCGAGCTGCCGTCGCGCCTAGAGGCCGGCACGCCGCACATCGCGGGCGTCATCGGCTTAGGGGCCGCCATCGATTACGTCAAGGGCGTCGGCCTCGCCAACATCAACGCCGCCGAGCAGGCTTTGCTCCAATATGGCACCAAACGCCTTTCGGAGATCGAGGGCCTGCGTCTGATCGGCACCGCCGCCAAGAAGACCAGCATTTTGAGCTTCACGCTGGGCGACATCCATCCGCACGACATCGGGTCCTTGCTCGACCAAGAAGGCGTGGCGATCCGCGCCGGCCATCATTGCACCCAGCCGCTGATGAAGCGCTTCGGCGTGCCGGCGACGGCGAGGGCGAGCCTGTCGTTCTACAATACGAAAGCCGAGATCGACGTTTTAGTCGAGGCGATCCAAAAAGTGATGAGGCTCTTCGCATGAGCGCCCACACCGACCTCTACCAACAGGTCATTCTCGAGCACAACAAGAAGCCCCGAAACTTCGGCAAACTCGAGGGCGCAACCCATCAGGCGGAGGGTTACAACCCGCTTTGCGGCGACCACCTGTGGGTCTTCTTGAAGGTCGGCGACAAGGGCACGATCGATTCCGTTGGTTTCGAAGGCTCGGGCTGCGCCATCAGCAAAGCCTCCGCTTCGATGATGACCTTGGCCCTTACCGGCAAATCCGTCGATGAGGCTAGGACCCTCTTCGGCGAATTTCACGAGCTCTTGACCGGCGCCCTGAAGCCCGAGGACAAACCCGACAACGTCTTGGGCAAGCTCAAGATCTTCTCTGGCATTTGGCAGTATCCGGCGCGGGTCAAATGCGCCGCCCTAGCCTGGCACGCGATGAACGGCGCGCTCAGCGAACTGAAGACGATTTCGACCGAGTGACGAGGAAGTAACGTGGAAACGACGGAAAAAAACGCGACGACGCCCCAGACCGAGGTCGAGCTCCGCACCCAGCGGACGCCGAACCCGAATGCCTGGAAGTTCATTTTGAACCGGGACGTGAAGGGCGAGGGCAAGGTCTCTTACACCGAAGAAGCGGCGTGCGAGCACGTGCCTTTGGCCATCGCTCTTCTGCGTTTGGCCAACGTCACGCAAGTGCACTTTTTCGAAAACGTCCTGACGGTGACGCAGAACGGCGCCTCGCAGTGGGACGTTCTGGCTCGCTCGGTGGAAGACGTGATCCGGGCTGGCATCGGCGCCCACGACCCGGGCTTCATCGACGCGGCAGAGAAGAAGAAGCCGGCTCCCGGCTCACTCTCGCCCGACATCGTCCAGATCGAGGAAATCCTCGACCGGACCGTCCGCCCTGGCCTGCAGGCCGACGGCGGTGACTTGGAAGTTTTGGAGCTCGACGGCAACGTGCTGTCGGTTCGGTATCAAGGAGCTTGCGGCGGTTGTCCCAGCGCGATGATGGGGACTCTGCAGGCGATCGAAGGCATTCTCAGGACGGAATTCAATCCGTACTTGGAAGTCGTGGCTATTTAAGGGAGAGAAGTCATGAGCGACCTACAATCAGTCGTGATCAGCAAAAAAGTCGACGGCAGCTGGCAAGCCGTCCACGTCCCGTCCGGCAAAGTTTCCCACGGCTTGTCGAAGGACGAGGCCGAGAACGAGATGCGGACCCTCCTCGGCTTGAACGACGAAGGGTCTTTCGAGGAGCCTCTTACGAGCGACCGCTTCAGCGGCGTCGCTCAAGACGTCGCCCTGTTCCTGGAAGGTCCGGTCTCCGAGATGCTGGCGCTGCATTCCGGCTTCGCCCGCCTGGAGGCACTGGAGAACAGCATGGCCCATATCCGCTTAGGTGGCGGCTGCCAAGGTTGTCCGTCGTCGACCCTGACCTTGCTCAACGGCGTGCAGCAGCAACTGATCGAGAAGTTCGGGGAAGAAGTGATCGCGGAAGTCATCCCGGTCCAGTAACGCGTCGCGAGAGGTTTCCATGAACGTCACATCAAAAAGCCGCTACGCCTTGAAGATCCTGATGGACTTGGCCGAGCACGGCGGCGACGATCTGACCCACCGCAGCGACATCGCGGCGCGCCAAGGCATTCCGCCGGACTACATGGACCAGATCCTGGGCCGCCTCCGCGAAGGGCATCTGATCGACAGCACCCGTGGCCGCAGTGGCGGTTATCGCCTCGCCAAGCCGGCGTCGTCCATCTCGGTGCTCGAAATTTTTTCCGTCGTCGAGGACGCCTTCCAACCGGTCCAATGCCTTGAGGGAGGCCTCGGCTGCGTTTCCGAGCACGTCTGTTCGTCGAAGGACGCCTGGGGAGTGATTTCCGGGGCGATTCGCGATAGTCTTTCTGGCATAATATTGACGGAGCTGGTGGCGAACAAGACCATGGCCCGGCCGCAGAGCGCCGGTCCGGTCCCCGCCACCGCGCAGGAATGTCGGGCGCCGAAGCGCCGCGTGGGAGCCTCGAAGTAGCGATGAAGAACCCGATCAATGCTTTGGAAAATACGTTCATCACGACCAAGGTCGCCGAGTTTGTCGCTTGGGGCCGTAAGAATTCGCTCTGGCCCTACCCGTTCGGTACCGCCTGCTGCGGCATCGAATACATGTCGGTCGTCGGACCGAAGTACGACATCGCCCGCTTCGGCTCGGAAGCCGTGCGCTTTTCGCCGCGCCAAGCGGATCTGATGATCGTCGCCGGCACCATCACCGAGAAGATGGCGCCCGTGATCAAGAAGGTCTGGGACCAAATGGCCGAACCCAAGTGGTGCATGGCCATGGGCGCCTGCGCCTCGAGCGGCGGCTTCTACCGCGCCTACCACGTCCTGCAAGGCGTCGACCGGATCATTCCCGTCGACGTCTACGTCGCCGGCTGCCCGCCGACCCCCGAAGCCGTCCTGACCGCCCTGATGACGCTACAAGACCGGATCACCGCGGACGCGAAGGCCGGCAAAAAGGACAACAAGACCGCCTCCGTGAGCCAGTGACGGTCGGCATCGACTTTACCGAAGCCCGGCGGCTGTGCGACCAGATCGTCGCCAACGTCGAGAAGGTCATCCAGGGCAAGGAGCAGGCCATCCGCCGCTCGCTTGCCTGCTGGCTCGGCGGCGGCCATTGTCTGTTCGAGGACGTTCCCGGCACCGGCAAGACGATGCTGGCTCGCGCTCTCGCCAAATCGGTCAACTTGCCGACCAAACGGGTGCAATTCACCCCGGACTTGATGCCGAGCGACATCATCGGCTCGTCGGTGTTCGCGCGAGACAAGAACGCTTTTGTCTTCATCCCTGGCCCGCTCTTCACCTCGGTGCTCCTCGCCGACGAACTGAACCGCGGCACGCCCCGCACCCAGGCGGCGCTGCTCCAAGCGATGGCCGAGGGCCAGTGCACGGCCGAGAACCACACGTACAATTTGCCGAAGACCTTTTTCGTCATAGCCACGCAAAACCCGATCGAGCAGCACGGCACCTTTCCGTTGCCGGAAGCGCAGCTCGACCGGTTCTTGATGCGCATTTCATTAGGCTATCCCGATGCCCCCGCGGAAAAGGCGGCCGTGCGGAACCAACTCCTCCAGCACCCGATCGACGGTCTGGCGGGCGTCTGCACCGAGGCCGAATGGGGCCAGGTGCGCGAACTGGTGAAGTCGGTGGAAGTTTCCGAAAGCACACTTAGTTACGCGATGAGCTTGATCCAGGCGACGCGCAGCGACGAACGCCTGTCGCTTGGCTGTAGCCCGAGAGCCACCATCGCGCTCGTTCGCGCCGCGCAAGCCTATTCAGTGATGAGCGGCGATCCGTTCATCCGCCCGGACTCGATGAAACGGGTAGCGCCGTCGGTCATCGAGCACCGCCTGGCATTGACGTCGAGGGCGCGGCTCGATCGCGTGACGTCAGAAAATATAGTCAGCGAGATCCTGCGCAAAGTTCCCGTTCCGGTGCGCTGAACTCGACTTGAAAATCTTGGCGGAGCCGGCCCCTGGACAATCTAGAAACATGGCTGACGGCGAAGCTCGAGCTGGGACTCTTCCGCTCGCCCGACGGCCGTCGCTTCGACGCCTTGCCCTGGCAGGACGAGCGCGTCACGAGCGAGCTCAACCTGCCGTTTTACGCGCGACCTCAGCGCACACCGAGCGGCGCCATCGCGCTCTTTGCGGGCGCGCTCGCGGTCGTCGGCGTAATTCTCCAGGCCAGGCTGCTCGCGGCTTTCGGCGCCGGCGTCAGCGCCGCGGTAGCGATGGCCTGGTACAGAACCTGGCGCCAATGCGGCGACGTCGTCCTCGACGTGACGAAGGTCCATCTGCGCGTCCAGGAGCGCGACAAGATCCTGATCCCCGTAACGGTGCGCAACAACGGCCGCAAAATCCTCGAAACCGTCCTGATTCGCTGCGTTTTCCCTGGCAGCATCGAAGCTGAACAAGTCGTGCCGGTAGCCGCGCTAGCTCCCCGAGAATGGCGAAACATCGTCTTGCCGTACAGCGCCGACCGGGGCATGGGGGAATACCGTTTAGAGGAAGTTTCGGTGATCATCCGGGATCCCTTGGCGCTCTTTCGGCGGTGCCTCCACCAGAGCTGCGACGTCACGGTCGAAGTCGTGCCGGAAGAGCTGCCGATGGAGGCATTGCCGATTCACGTCGCCGGCCAGACGATGCATTCCGGCACTTTCGAGTCCAAGGCCAGCGGCGACTCGCCGACGTTCCTCGGCCTTAGGCCATTTCGGACGGGCGACAGCATCCGTCGCATCGATTGGAAACGGTCGCAGCGAAGCGCCGCGTTGATCGTTAGGGAGTACGAGAGGCTAAACTCCACCGACGCGACGTTGATCGTCGACCAGCGCTTCGTCGCTCAATTCGAATTCGCCTCATTAAACGCTTATGAAACGCTGCGGGACACGGTGATTTCGTTGGTGCGGAGCCTCCTGGCCCAGCAGATCCGCGTCGCGCTCATTACCCCCCATCGCGAGTTGGCGCCGAGCAAAGGCAAGAGCCACTTCGAAGAAATCGTCGACGTCGTCAAGAATTTGAAGCCGACCGAAACGCTGGAATACGCCGAATTCGTCAAATCGAAAATGCACCAGGTCCCGCCCGACAGCCTCCTCGTGCCGGTCTTCGCCAGCGCCGGCGTCGATTTTCCGAAGTTGATGGAGAGCCTTTTGACCGCCCACGACCGGCGCGTCGAAACCATCCCGGTCGTCATCGACACCGAACGCTTCAGCCACGACATCATGAAGGCCGCGCGGCTGACGACCGAGCAGCGGCACCTGATTTGGGTCGTCCGCGAAAAGCACGGCGACGGAGGCAAGGCCTCGACCCTCGACCGCTTCGCCGACCGCCTCGCTGATACCACGATTTTCATCGGTCCGCGAGAGACGCTCGCGACCCTTAACACGAAAGAGCCCGAGTGGCGACCGTCGACCGGCAATCACTGACCTCCGCTCCCGGAGAAAGACGGCGCTGGCGCACGCTGGGGCTGGCAGCCGCCGGCATTGTTGCCGTCAATTCCATCCTCGGCTGCGTGATCAACCAGCGTGGCTTACTCGCCTCCGGATTGGACTTTTTCGCCATCGGGCTTGGTTGCGCCCTCCAGACTTTTCTATTCGGCGACCGTCTCTTCGCCGCGAGCTTCATCCGGCAGGCCTTGGCGTGGCAGAGCCGTGAAGCCTTGATCTACGGCGTGGCGCTGCCTCCTCAGCTGAAGAAGCTCGATACCAAGCAGCTCCTCGGCCGCTGGTTCGCCGCGCGACTCGTCGTCACCATCGCGGTAATTCTACTTTTCGGCGGGGTGCTCAGCCGTTCCCTTGGTGGTTCACCGGAGACGACGTTTCGGGCTGGCATGACGCTCTTCTTCTTCGCTTTCTCCCTCACGCCGAGCCGGATGTGGGCCCCCGTTCTGGCATCGATTCTCTTCGCGTCGTGGAGCCGCTTGAGTTCGCCTCGTCCGGGAGTCGAAGGAATCGTCCTGGTAACGGCAGGGCTCGTCGAAGTGTTGACGTTCGGCGTGCTGCAAGCGCAGTTACGCGAATTCACGGAGTTTGTCGCCAAAGCTCAGGAGCCAGCGAAGCGAGCGCTGAAGACGACGCCGTGGTCCATCTTCGCGGCGGCGCTTGTCGCCGCAATCCTAATATTTAAGCTCGTTCCGGGCACCGGTCTCGACTTGCCGTTCACGCCGCAGTTCCCAAAGTCCGATCAAACGCGGCTGTCGGATAGCCAAATCGAGAAGCATCGTCGCGAACGGGATGGCGGGCCGTCAAACCAAGTCGGCGGCGAAAGAGGCGACGCGGGTCGCCCCGGCAAAGGCAAGAGCGCCGGAGGGGGAAGCGGGAAAGGAGCTGGGTCTGGCCCCGGATCCGCTGGAGGCGCAGGGGGCAGTGGCGGCCAAGGGGGTAGCGACGGCGAGCAAGGCGGCAGCAACGATGGCCAAGGCGGTGGCAAAGGCCGGGGCAAGGGCGGCGACGACCTGGGCGGTCAGCCTGGAGACGCAACCGTCGCGGGAACGACCGACGACAGCGGTGCTCCGGAAACCGGTGGCGAGCGTGACGCCGAGCCGGGCGGGCACGGAGGCAGAGGCAAACCCGCCGGCAAAACCTCTGGAAAAATGTCCGGCAAAACCGCCGGCAAAGCCGCCGGCAGATCCCCAGCGAACCCCGATGCGCCCGCGCCTTTGGCGCCTCTGAAGCCCGAATCTGCCAAGTTCAAATTTCCGGAAGTCACCCCGGAACTCTGGAAAAAAATCTTTCTAGCCCTGAAAATCCTCGGTGCCTTGGCCGCCGGCCTCCTCGGATGGTGGCTCTGGCGACGGCGTAAGACGAAGAACGAGCCAAAGGTAGACGACGAGGAGTCAAAACTCGAAGCCGCCGCGAAGTTTCGCGACGAGTGTCGTCGCGCGCTTTCGGTTCGCGCTCAAACCGCGGAAGAACTGCGGGCGCTCGTCGTCAAACTCGACAACCTCTTGCTCGACTTCTACGGCAGCTGCGGCGCGCCGCGGGAGGAGCACGTGACGCCCAACGAGTTCGCGCTGGTGCATTTGGCGGTCGCGCCGACGAAGTGGCGCGAAATGTCCTTCGTCACCGAACTCTTTTGCCGGTGTTACTATGGCAAGCAAGCGCCGCGCCCGGAGCAAGCGCGAGACTACGTCAAATGCATCGCGGCGCTGGGGGTGCCCTTGGATTTCCAAGAAGCGTGAGAAGAAGAGCGCCGCGCCCCGCGGGCGAGCACGGCGCTCCGTGTCAGTCGAGCAACTGCGGATTATTGATCAAGATCACGGCGGCGCTGAAAAAAGTGATGTAATCGTTCAGCAAGCCCTTTTGGGACAGCGCCCAGGCGTCGCGCGAGCCGCCTTGGTCGATGGCCTTTTGCACGGCTCCCTCTCCTTGATTGTATGCCGCTAGCGATAGCATCCAATCCTTGAAGCGAAGTTTGTTGGCGGCCAGAAGGCGCATCGCCGCGTCCGTTTCCAGCGGCGGATCAAGCCGTTGGTCGCGCGTCGCGTCGACCACCAACCCGTAGTTCCGGGCCGAATGCTTGATGAACATCCAGAGGCCGGCACCGGCCACCTCGCCAGTCGTAACGCGCTTATCCCACGTCGCTTGATCCAAGTTCTCGTAGCCCGATTCGATCATCGGGACAGCCAAGAGTTCGGTCGGCAAATCGTATTTCTCGAGGTAGGCGCTGATCATCGGCTTGTGCTTCGCCATGCGTTCCAAGGCGTCCTTCAAGTCGGCGTTGCGCCCCGGTTCCGTGATGTAGCGATTGACGCGGCGCAAGACGCCGTCGGTGACCTCGATCTTGAACTCGGGGTTCAGATCCATGCCGGCCACGATCTTCTTCAGTTCCGCGGCGGACAAGGGTTCGTGTGCCTTGGCCCCGCGCGCGGCGTAGGCAAAGGCGAACACCGCTCCTGCCAAGGTCGTGCCGATAACGAGCAAGCGGCGCCGAGACGCGGTCGCGCCTCGGTCACGCTGGTAACGCTCAAACATGACGATTCTCCTTTCAAGGGAATGTTGGTTACGTTCCGGGTTTGGACCCGCCGTCGCCATGCTCGCGGTACCGACGAGCGTTGCGGGGCGGGACCCAGCTGCCTCCAAGACCCGGATGAGGCAGCTGCCATAAGCGTATGGTTCGACGCGCCCTCGGCCGATGAGCGCTTCGTCACACGCGAATTCCTGAAGTA
>JAYWBY010000420.1:0-11951 GCA_043781115.1 Pseudomonadota bacterium | reverse complement strand
AGCTCATGCTCCCAGGCCTACCTGGCGAGGGTGTTTCTTAAATCTGAGAACCATAGGCTAATATTTTGCCAATGGTGCGAATTCCGACCGCCTGGTAGCTGTCCAAACCTTTGACAGTTCAAGTTTTTTTCCTGCATTCTCGGTGGCAACCGGCATAGTGAGACAATTCTCATAATCGGCATGCCGTTTGCTTTCCTTTTTGGGATGAGACGCGAATCCCTTGCTAGAGGAGTATTTCATGGATGCCCGTAACGTCCGCACCGCCCTTGCAGCCTTGGTCTTGTGGTTCGCCGTTGGCGGCGAGCAACTGGCGCTCGCCGAGTCTCCGAACGCCAAGACGCACCGCTTGGCTCAAAAGGACAAAACGCCGAAAGCTAAATCCGGCACCCGCGGCAAAAACGCCACGCCCGACGGCAAAAAGGCCGACGAGAAAAAGCTTGAAGCCAAGGCCGACGACGAACCGCCGGTGAAGAAAAACAGCACCGAAAATCGCAAGGGCAAGACCGCGGTCGTCTTGGCCGAGATCGGCTTGGTCGACTTGCTGCACTCCGGCGTCGGCGCTCAAGTCGGTTACTTTCTCTCTCCTAAACTGATGCTCGAGGCGGACTACCTGCACGCCAGCTTCAGCTTTCTCGGTTATCAGTCGAACGTCAACGTCGCCACCGTTCGAACGAAGCTTTTCGTCGGCAACAGCTTCTACGTGCAGGGCGGCTTAGGGGTTAGAAACCTCGAATCCGTCGACGACAGTTTGTCGCTCTTGGGCACGGACTCCTACAATTCGACTTTCACGTCGAGCTACCTCGTCGGCGAGATCGGCATCGGCAACCGCTGGCAGTTCTCCGCTTTCACGATTGGCTGCGACTGGGTCGGCTACCTCGTGCCGGTGGCGAAACTTTCGTCGTCGGAGAAGTTTTCGGGCTCCGTCTCGGAAACGACCAAAGCCGACGACCGCCAGACCTTCGACAAGCAGTCGGAGAACGGCAACCTCTTGCTCGTCCGTTTCCACCTCGGTTGGGCTTTTTAAGACCGGGGCATTTATGACCGTACGAGGGCCCAGGTCAGCTCGTGCTTGTTGTTGAAGAGATGCACGACCTGGCTGCCCGGGATTTTGGCGAATTCGCGGGCGACGCGGTAGTCCGGCTCGCCCTGAAACTTCAAGGTGCAGACGAAGTTCTTGGCTTTGCCGGAATCCAACCAGAGGCGAACGTGCTCTAGCAGCTTCTCTGGGTAACAAATGACGTCGGAGAAGAGCCACTCCACTTCGCCAACGTTGGCCGGGAGGGCTTGAAAGGCGTCGCCTTTAACTTGCCTTACGCCTGGCAGGGCGGCGACGTCGGGAGCCAGCTCCGCCCGGTCGAAGGCCTGCACCTCGGCGCCGAGCCGCGCCAAGACCCAGGTCCAACCGCCCGGGCTTGCGCCCAAATCAACGCAGCGGTCACCTGGACCCGGGTGCGCGCCGAGGAGCGTAAAAGCCTCCCAAAGCTTTAAATAAGCGCGGCTCGGCGGCCCAACCGTATACTCTTGGAAGGCCGCTTCGCCGTTGCCGAAGCGGCTCGTGCAAGTCGGCGCCGCCAGCATCAAGCCCGGTTCGAGTAGCATGTAGGAGCCGAGCGGCGCGGCGGGCAGTGGACTCGGAAACGCCAGAGGCTTGGCTCCGACATGCGGCAGCTCGGCGCGGATGAGTTCCATGCGGCGATGGAGCGAGTGCTCGTACGGCCACCAATTGCGCTGCAAACTTTTTAACTGGGCCGCGGCGTCTGTTATTGAGCGCACGTCGATCTCGTGGGGATCGAGCCAAATGTTTTGGCTCCAGTACGCCGGTTGGCGGGGACCTTTGGCGACGAAGAGCCGGCCGTAGCGCGCCGTGACCCCGTAAAGCTCCGCCTCTAGCTGGCTTTCGAAGCCGCGGGCCGCGAGATAAGCCGTGGCATCGAGGCGTCGCATGGCGCTCAAGCCTTGTGGCCGCGCCAGAATTCGCCGAGCACCAAGCCGCAGGCAATGGCGACGTTCAGGCTCTCGACGGCGCCGGTGCCGGGGATTTTCACGACGACGTCGGCGAGCTTCAACATGCGTCCGGACGCGCCGCCGGTCTCGCCTCCGAAAACGATCACCGAGCGCTCCGGCAAGACGTTGTCGTAGAGTGACGTCGGCACGTGGCTCGACGTCGCGACGACCTTGAAGCCTTTGGCTTGTAGCCGCTCGAGCGCCGCTTCCGGCTTTTTCAAAGGAATGAGCGTCACGTGTTCGAGGCCGCCCTCCGCCATGCGCGCCGCTGACGGGCTGAGGCGCGGCATCTCTCCGTCGCGTCCGAGGACGAGCGTGACGCCGAAGTGCGCCGCGACGCGAATCATCGAGCCGATGTTGTGCGGGTTCGAGACGCCGTCGAGATAAATCAAGCAAGCGGGACCGATGAGCCCCTGGAGCTTTTGCTCGAGGTCTTCGTCGCTGAGTGCCTTCGGCGCATGCGCCAAGATGACAATGCCTTCGTGGTGGACGGAGGCTGCGACCTTGGCGAGCTCCTCCGAACTCGAAACGTGGTAGGCCTTCTTTTGTTGGGCGCACCACTTCATAAGCGGGCCGAAGTCGCGCATGCGGGCTTCGGTGATGTAGACGCGGATGATGTCGACGGCGCGGTTTTTCCAAAGCGCCTCGCAGGCGTTGAAACCGTAGTATTTCATCTCGTCGGCCGAACGCGGGTTCGCTGGGCGCAACGGGCGATCCGACGGGGCTGGACGGCTTGGGGCCCCGCGAGTGGGGCCGCCACGGCTCGGAGCTCCCCGCTGGGGGCCGCTCCGGGCGGGGCCGCCACGGTTTGGGCCAGAGCTCCGGGGCGCCGGTTTTTTCTTGGAAATGATGGCCATGAAGTCCCAAAGCTCAGAAGGGGCCCATACATAGTATGGGTTCGGTGATTTGGAAAGGCCGAAGTCTTATGGTAAACCTCTAATTATCAAAAATCGTTGTGCTATTGGTCGTCTAAGCCTGCTGCCCCAAGCTCTGGAGTCCGCATGAACCGTCGCTTTGGATTCGCCGTTGCCGCTTTCCTGCTTGTCCCTTGGTCCTGTAATTCGAGCGACCGCGGTGCCATGTTTTCGGCGTCGAAGAGCGAGGCTCCAGCTCAAGAGCCGGTCGAAGCCGCAGCGGCTGGCGTTGGCGGAGGCGGAGGGGCCAAGGAGGCGCCTGGAGAACTCGTCGCCCAGCCAAAGGTCGACCCTTCGCGCGTCATCATCTACACGGCCGACGTCGCGGTTTACGTCGACTCGTTCGCGGCAACGGAAAAGGCGCTGCCGGGCTTGTTGAGCGGCTTCAACGCTTACCTCAGCGATTCGAATGTCAGCCGCTACGACGGCGCCCGCCGCATGGGCCGGTGGACGATCCGCGTCCCCGTCGAACACTACCGTGATTTGCTCAATGCCCTTTCGGGCCTCGGCTCGGTGGAAAGCAGTACGTCGAAGGCCGAAGACGTCACCGCCGAATTCGTCGACTTGGAAGCGCGCCAGAAGAACAAGCACGAGGTCGAGCAACGCCTCCAAACGATCTTGAAGCAACAAGCCGGCAAGCTCTCGGAAGTCCTGGAAGTCGAGCGCGAGATCGCCCGCGTCCGCGAGGAGATCGAGCGGGTGGAAGGCCGGATGCGTTTCGTGAAAAACCTCGCCACCTTGTCGACCGTGACGCTGAACGTCACCGAGCGCCACGGTTACGAGGCGTTGCCAGAAGAGCCGTCGCTCGCCGAGCGCATCAAGTGGGGTTGGCGCGAGTCGACGCACGCCTTGGTCGAATTTTCCAAGGGCTTCATCGTGGTGGTCGTGCGTTTGATTCCTTGGCTGCCGGTCATGGCTATACTCTTCGGTCTGATTGTATTGCCGATTCGGTGGCTGAGGCGCCGTAGGCGCAACCGTCGCTAATCCGTTAATTTAAGAGTCATCCTAAAATTGTCGATGGGAGTCCCCATGAAACGCTTGGCCTTGCTCGGCGCACTTTTGTCCTTCTTCGCGACTGCTGCTTTCGCCGCCGGCGTCACCGGCGACGTGTGCGGCATTCAGGGCCAAAATGGGGTCAGGCACCTCGCGTAAGTCCCTGATGGGTCCCGGTACGGGTACCACCCATCAGGGACTTACTTGAGGTGCCTGACCCCATTTTTCCATCTCTCTACTTGCCCATCGTCGCTTTGAAGGCGATGTCGGCGATGATCGGGAGCTGGTAATCGGGGTAAAGGGCGGTCATGGCTTTCAGCGCTTCCTCCGGCGTTTTGCTCGCCGCCTTCACTTTCAAGAAGTCGCGGATGTAGGCTTCGTCCTTGGCCAAAACGTCGCCTTGCTCGGCGTGGGCTTGGTCGCGGTGGCCGGCGATGACGCGGGTGATCTCCCGGCCTTTTTTCACGGCTTCGAGGTTGGCGAGCCATTGCTCAGGGCGGCCTTCGGCCAACCACATGTGCACGCCGTCGAAAGCGAGGTCGCCGGAAATCAGCGTTTTTTCTGATGGTACGTAGACCGCTGCGGCGGCTTCGGATTCGCCGGGGCCGAAGACGATCAGCGGCAGTTTCTCGCCTTCGAGCGTCAGGGAGTCAGCGGTGAGCGGCTGCGGCACGACGTATTTGTTCGTCAAGTTGGCGCCGTAAATCTTCTTCCAATAGGCGAGTTTGCCGGGAGCGATCTTTTTGATTTCGGCGATGACCTCGGGGCGCGCGACGACTTTCGCCTTCGGGAATTGCTTTAACACGACTTCGAGGCCGAAAAAGTGGTCCGGGTGGGCGTGGGTAACGAAGATCTCTTTCAAATCCTTGCCCGATTCGATGATCATCGCGGTGAGGCGATGGGCATCGGCCAGGGTGAATTGGCCGTCGACGAGGATGGCGTCCTTGTCGCCCTCGATCAGCGTCGAGCTGACGTCGAAGCCGGCCGGCCCGGCCGTATAAACTTCGAGTTTCAAGGGTTTGGCGAGAGCTCCCGTGGAGACGAGGGAGGCGGCGAGGAGGAGTTGGGTCAAGCTGTTCATGGGGCGGTCCTTCAGGTGTGGCGGCGGGGGATCCGTCGCTCTTGAGAAACACCTTATCGGCAAACCTATAGATTTATGAAATCAATGTTTCTGATAATAAAAATTCATGCTGTGAATGATGTTTTTCGTTTGGCCTTTTCTATTCTCCTCGAATAATCTGCCGCCTTACCCTTAGCTTTTTTATTCGCCGATAAGGATACTTCATGATTAAGCCAGGCACTGTCGTCAGCCTTTCCTACACGCTGACGGACGAAGGTGGCGAGGAGCTCGACCGGGCCGAGCGCAACGAGCCGTTCTCTTATCTCCACGGCTTCGGCCAAATCGTTCCGGGTCTGGAAAAGGCTTTGGAAGGCTTGAAGATGGGAGCTACGAAGAAGGTCGTCATCCCGCCGGAGGATGGCTACGGCAAGATCGAGGCGAATCTGAAGACGAAGGCGACGCGCAACCAGTTCCCGAAAGAAGCGAACCTCCAAGTCGGCATGCGTTTCGCAGCCGAAGTCGGTCCGGGTCAACAAGTCGTCTTCACCGTCACGGAAATGAACGGCGAAGACGTCGTGCTCGACGGCAACCATCCGTTGGCCGGCGTGACGCTGACCTTCGACGTGGAAGTTCTCGCCGTTCGTGACGCCACGGACGAAGAGAAGCAACACGGTCACGCTCACGGTCCCGAAGGCCATGGCCACGATCACGGCTGAGGCCTATTCGACTTGGAGTCTTCACTGATCAAGATCGGCGTGGCGAGAGACCCGGCGCTCGGCCTGAGCCCCAAAGTCCGGAAGGCCAAGCGCCGGAACCTTACCGGCAACTGCTTGATGCCGACCAAGACGGCGAGCGACAAGAGCCGGCAGACCGCCGACGCGATGAAGATGTAGCGGTAAGCGAGGGCTTCGGGGAAGGATGATAGGACGATGCCGCCGATCACCGAGCCGAGAACGACGGCTCCGGCGTTCAGCATGTTAAAGAACGTCAAGATGCGGATGCGCTCCTTGGCGGAAATCTTGTCGTAGATCATCAGCATCGACGACAGCTCGAAGGTCGCCCACGCGGTCCCCGCGAAGACCTGCAGCGTGATCAGCGGGTAGAGATTCGGCGCCCAATACCAAAAGAGCGGCAACGGCGACACGCAAATCCCGGAGATCCAGAGCGCGCGGTGGGCGCCCACCTTCTTCACGAAGCGCGCAATTGCCGGGTAGAAGACGATCTTGGCGACGAACGAGCCGGAAACGAGCGCCACGTATTCCATGTAGGAAAATTTGACGTGCGCCAGCATGTACGGCGAAAAGAACGGCGCCGCTAGGTTGACGCTGACTTGCGATACGAGGAGAAAGAGCAGAAAGCGTCCGGCGTTCGGCTGGCGGAAGCGGGCGATCAGCTCGCGAAAGCTTAAGCCTCCGTCAGTGGCTCCGTGGCGCCCGCCGGCGTCCGACTGCATCGCCAAACAGGCGACCGAGATCAACCGGCAAAAGAGCGCCAAGGCGAAAAGCAGCGTGAAGCCGAGCAAGACGCTGTTCCTACCCGCGAAATAATTCAAGACGTAGCCGCCGGCCAAGAAGGCGAGGAACGCGGCCAGCTGCGTGATGCGCGAGCGGACGGCGAGGAATTCTTTCAGCACTCCTTTCGGAATGATCGTGTCGATCCAGTTGTTCCAGACCGGACCGGCGGCCATGCCCGAGCCCCAGTACACGGCGGCGATGAGGAAGAGGGCTTCCACCGAAATCTTGCCGGCGAGCGCGGCGACTACTAGCGGAAAGTACGCAAGGCCTTGCATCGTAGCGCAGCCGAGGACCCAGCGTCGGTAAGATCCGAGCCAGCGGGCGCCGTACGGTCCGACGAGTTGGAGGAGGCCACCCGCGACTAGCGGCAAACTGCCCGTCAACCCCGCCACGACTTGGCTCAGGCCGACGGCGAGAGCGAAGGCGGCTATGTAGGTCTCGCCAAAGCCGACCATCAAGCTGTAGCTCGCGCCGTCGGCGTAGCTGGCGACGATGTTTCTGCGGGCTTTGGCGGCGGTTCGGGCGGCGGTCATGGCGGGTATCCCGGATGGGCGAACGGGCAAAAAAAATCGGTGACCCTTTTACGGTATCACCGACGTTTGCAAAACTTGTGCAGAGCTTAGAAGTCTTCTTCGCCCTCGCCAGCCGGCGGCATGTCTTCGCCTGCGGGCATTTCCTCGGAAGGCGCGGTCTCGGCCGGTTTGACTTCGGCCGGTTTCTTTTCGGCCGGTTTCTTTTCGGCCGGTTTCTTGGCGGCGACGGGCTTATCTTTCTTGGGAGCTTTGGTGGCGGCGGCGGGCTTGCCTTCTTTTTTCGCGGGCTTGGCGGCGGCGACCTTGGCGCACGCTTTGCCGTTCCAGGTACAGTTCGGCTTTTTCGTGCAGTCCGCTTCTTTCTTCGCGGAGGAACACTGATCGGCTTTTTTCGCGAAGGCGGGCACCGACGTCCCGAGGAAGAGCACGGCCACTGTTGCCAACACGACGCGCATCAACGACTTCACCGCCATTACACGACTCCTTTAGACGTGGTCAGAGAAATACTGGGAATTCCTTAAGGTACCACTATAGCGGGGCTTTTGCCGTTCAACAACGGGGCTGCCTAGGAGGAGGCATCGAGCCGACCGGCATCCTGCAGCAGCGTCCTTGGACAGATGTAATATTTTGATTTTATTAAATAAAAGTCGATCACCTAAAGGTTCAACCTTTTAAGCCGTTACGGGGTATTCAACAGCTAATTCGACGGGTAACCCATGCTCCGCCAAATGTCCTACGCCTCGCTCCTCTTGCTAGTCGCCGCCGCCGGATGCAAGGAGAAGGAAAAAATCGTCGTCCAAAAGGTCGAAGTGCCTGTTGATAAGATCGTCTATGTCGATAAAGAACCGACCGATGGCGGAGGTGCGGCAGCGCCCACCGTCGTGAGTTCTGGCACGGGAACCGGATCAGGATCTGGCACCGGTTCGGGAACTGGCACCGGCACGAGCGTCGTCGTAGCGTCCACCGACATCGTCTTTTCCGGGTCGTTGGCCTTGTCCACCGACAGTGGCGGCGCGAGCCTGATGCTTACCGCCGACACCACCACTGACTATGCCTTGAACTGCATCACGTTTGCCACCGACCCGAAAGCCTTGCGAGTCGACGTCACGGCCGGCGACGGCGGCCTGCTCGTTTTCAGCGGCACCTTGACCGACTTCGCCGGCCAAGCGTTCGGCTGCTTCTTGCTTTACAAGAACGAGCCGAAGGCGCCGGTCATTTTCGGCGCCGACTCGTCGATTCTTGCTGGCGCCGGCAACCTGACCGCCGCGATCCAATACAACGACGGCACCAAGAGCGCCGCCGCCGTCATCGACCTCGAGTCCAGTACTTCGCTGAAAAATGACGCCGTCGAAGCCGCCAAGACGGCCCGCGGCACTGCCGACACCGATGTTTCGGCGCTGTCGGGAACTTACTCGGTACAATGCGACGCCATGCAGCCCGGATTTACTTGCACAAGCGCCGCCGGCGCCACGGCCGTGCCGGACAAACTCTATCTCAAGCAGTTCGACGCCCTAGGCATGCCCAAGTTGGCTCTGTGGCAGAGCAAGACGGCCCACGACCAATGCGTTCCCTCGGCCGGTACCGCGACCGACGCGACGCCTGCCTTCGGCTTGAAGCTCGGCTCGACGCTTTTTCCTCTCAACTTCGCCAGTCAAGCTGACCTCAATGCGTCGCTCGACGGCGCCTTCGACAATTTGAAAGCCTCGTCCAACGCGCGCCAGCGCCGCCTGGCAGACGCTATCGAAAGCCAAGCTTATAGCCGAAGCCAGTGGAAGGTCGACTACTGCGCCCAGACGCCTTTCGTCGATGCCAATTGCAAGTTGATGCCCGCGGAGATTATCTCCAACTCCTACCAAGACTATTCCACCGGCAAGACCGTCACGTATTCTTACGTCAACTACGTCGATCAGACCGCTTTCGATGCTGCGGCCGACTATGCAGGAGCCGTCACCAAACGCTTCGTCGCTTGCAACAACTTCTGGTCCCAGGACAAAGACATCTGCCCGAGTGGCACGCTTACCGACGACAAAGGCCAAGGCAACTACGCCGCATTCTATGCCACGATCGGGGATGCTGAAAAGCGCCTGAGGCTCGTCTGCAAAGACCCAGCTCAAATTGGGTATATTCGCTACCAAGACAATGCCATGGCCGACAACAAGACCGCTGCGGAAGCGGCGGCGAGTACGGCAAACGGCTGCGCCGTCATTGCGGCCCCGGGCTCTTTCTTCAACAACAAATACGAAGCCATGCGCGGCGCCGTCCGCTCGGCTTTCGCCGAGATCACGGCTACGGCCGTAAACTTTGGCGGCGGCCTATGCAAACAATACATCGTGCCTTCGACCTTCAAGTTCACCGACTGCGCTTCTGCTGACATGCAAACCGCCATCAACCAACTGAATTACGTCTACTGGGACACCACTAAACCGACGTGGATCAACGCCCAGATGGAACAAACCGCCCAAGCCGCCGGCTTCAGCTACGAATCTTATTACGCAAAGGACCGCGCCAAAGAAGAGCTGTGTCGGTGGAAAGGCTGGAGCCTGCCCGCGAACAACTTCGCGCTCGATGCGACGACCAGCCGCTTCACTGCCAACGTCGGGTCTATCTACTCTTACCTGGGCGAACATCTCTGCCCCGCAGCCTACGCCGTTTATAAAGCTGGCAATCAGACGGACAGCGCGACTTACGATTTAAATTGCGCCCCGGAATTCAACGCACTGACGGCTTCGGAACAAGTGGAAGCGGCGATGCGGGCGCGCATCGGCAGCTGGGATCCTTTGCGCTACGTCGCTTGCTCGTCGGCCGATCCTACGGTTGCGGCGGAATTTCAGACCGGCATGGACAACACGTGCTTGCCGCAAGCGCGCATCGCCTATATGTGCGACAACAGCGGCAACTGCACTTCGAACCTACGTTGCGACGGTACCAAAGGCGGCAAGTGCTTGGATGAATTCGGCACCTTCATCGGCCGGATCAAGAGCCGCATCGGCGTCATGGATCTAAAAGCCAAGACCGACGGCGCCTTCGAAGCCAGCAATAGCGTTTCGGACAAATGGGTGGCTTACGACTTCACTGACAACAAGATGAAGGCCTGCACGCTGACGAACGACACCGTCCTCAACGCCAATTTGGCCGCGACCGGCACGAGCTTCTCGAGCTTCTACAAAGAGCGAGTCAAACAGGTTTGCGCCAACGTCACCGACGACGACCAAGGCGGAGCGAAAGGCGGCTTGGCCGGCGGCACCGCGGGCATGCCGGGCGGACAAGGCGGCAACTCGCAACAAGGCACGCAAACGGTCCCGGATACCGACCTCTTGAAGAAACTCCTCTTCACCAAGTGCGCCAACGAGACCTGCACGTGAGGCCCAACGCGTACGGTCAAAGAGGCGCCTCACGCCTCGTTCTATTCTAGGATTAGGTCGCGGCGATGGCCCTGGTCGGCGTTCTCTTCGATGAATTCGATGATCGCGCCGGCGACGTCCTTCTTGGTCGACTTCTCGATGCCCTCGAGACCTGGCGACGAGTTCACTTCCATGACGACGGGGCCGTGGCTCGAACGGAGGATGTCGACACCGGCGACGTTTAGGCCCATCGCCTCGGCGGCCTTGATCGCGGTGGCGCGTTCGGCGGCCGAGATCTTCACTTGAATCGGCGTGCCGCCGCGGTGCAGGTTCGAGCGGAACTCGCCCTTCGGCGCCCGCCGCATCATCGCGGCGAAGACCTTGTTGCCGATGACGAAGCAGCGGATGTCCTCGCCGTTGGCTTCCTTGATGAACTCCTGGACGATGATGTTGGCTTTGAGGCCCCGAAAGGCCTCGATTACCGACTCGGCGGCGTTTTGGTTCTCGGCCAAGACGACGCCGATGCCTTGCGTCCCTTCCAAGAGTTTGACGACGAGCGGCGCGCCCTTCACCGATTCGATCAGGCCCTTGACGTCGCGCGTCGAGTGGGCGCAGCCAGTGACGGGCAAGCCGATGCCGTGTTTTGCCATGATCTGCAGACTGCGGAGCTTGTCGCGTGAGCGGGCGATGGCTTGCGAACGGTTGAGCGTGAAGATGCCCATCATCTCGAACTGACGGCTGACGGCAGCGCCGTAGAACGTGTGCGAGGCGCCGATCCGCGGGATGACCGCGTCAAAGTCCGATAGCTGACGGCCCTTGAAAATCACTTTCGGGTCGTCTTGGGCGATGTTCATGAAGCAGCGGAGGTAGTCGATGACCTCGACCTTGTGACCGCGCTTCTTCGCCGCTTGAACCAGGCGACTGGTGGAGTATAGGGAGGCTTTGCGAGAAAGTATCGCGAGCTTCATGGTTTGGGCTTTCTCGCGCGCGGGGGCGGCGTCGCCAGTTTCGGCGTTTTCTTCTTCGTTCCGAGATAGGAGTGGCCGGGATCGACGACGAAACTACCGCGCATCGCCTGGCGGCCGATGAGCATACGAAAGCCCATCTCGGCGCGAGATATCAAAGTCAATTCGAGCTTCAAGGTCTTGCCGGCAAGCACCACTTCCGTCTCGATCACCGGGCGGAGCGTGCGCGTGCCTCCGGAATCGGTGACGTGCCGCTCTTCGAGGAGCGGCGCCTCGCAGTGGACGAGGCTCTTCGTGTTGCGTTGCTTCGGGTGCACCTCGAAGCGGACGTGGGTCTGCCCTTGGCGGGTCACGTAAATGATGTTGATGGCGTGGAGGCTCGATGTCCGTGCGCCAGTGTCGACCTTCGCCTTGATCCGATCGACGCCGAGCCTCGGCAAGGCGACGAACTCGCGCCAGCCGATGGCAGGGAGGAAGACGGGTTTGACGGACGTGACGGGCACGAAGAGCCTTTTACTGTGAGCAGTTTCGCTCAGGAACTAGATCGTAGGGACAAGGCGGAGGCTGGTCAAGCACTGGCCATGCGGACCATACTCTGCAGACCACGGAGAAAGGGAGGGAGGGAGA
>JAYWBY010000419.1:0-4414 GCA_043781115.1 Pseudomonadota bacterium | reverse complement strand
GGACGACGACGATCTGCGCCGCGGCCGCCCTACGGCGCACAAGGTTCACGGCGAAGCCCATGCGCTGCTTGCAGGGGATGCGTTGCTCACCGACGCCTTCGCGTTGCTGAGCGACGAGGGCGACGCCTTTGGTTTGACGTCCAAACTTCAAGCGACCGAGCGCTTGGCTCTCGTGCGCGAACTCGCCACCGCCGCTGGCGGCGTTGGCATGGTGTCCGGACAGAGTCTGGACCTTCATTGGACGGCCCGGCGCGGCGCCTCAAGAGCCGACCTCGACGGGATTCATCTCAAGAAGACGGGATATCTCCTCGGTGCCGCAGCCGCCATGGGCGCAATTTCCGCCGGCGCCAAGTCGGACGTCGTCGACCGTTTCCGCGAATTCGGCCGCCATTTGGGGCTGGCATTTCAAATTCGGGACGATCTTTTGGACGACACGGCCGCCACCGGAAAAACGCAAGGCAAGGACCGGGCCGCGGGGAAACTTACTTATTTGGCGCTCATGGCACCGGCCGACGCCGAGAAGGCCGCACGCCAGCATTCCGATGCAGCTTTGGGCCATCTCGCGGGCCTTGGCGAGACGGCGGGACTCTTGGCTCTCACGGACGCCCTTCTTAGCCGAACAAGCTGATATACGGCCACAAAGTGGGGGGTCGCGGCACGCCTCCAGCTGTGCTATTTATTTGATATGAACGAAACGAGCCCAAACGCCAAACTTTCGGAAGACAACTACCTCTTCAGCGTGCTCGTTTTCCGCGACCGCCAAGCCGGAATCAGCGAGGTGTTCGACCCCGACTCCGGACGCTATTCTTACAACGCTTACTGCCTCGAGAAGAAGTTGATGAAGGAGCTTTACTCCTGTGAATACGACTTCTTGACCGATGCCCTGCAAAGGGTGAACGAAGAATTCGGCACGTGGGTTTTGGAAAGTTTCGAACAGAAGAAGGGGTGCAGCTCCTGTGTGGCAAAGAAGTAAAGCTCCGCTGATCCGCTCGTTGCTCCTTTCTTCCTTGTTCCTCGTCCCTATGGTGACGACCGTTCCGGCCTTTGCCGATGAGGTCATCCAACCGGTGACGGATCCCAAGGTGAATTCGCCAAAGGAAGGCTTGCGCATCCAACTCTTCAAAGAGACGGCGCCGAAAGCGTCGTGCGGCGCCGTCCAGATCGACCCGCGCGGTAGCGTCGGCGGCATGGACCAAGAGCTCGACACCTTCCTGAAGCAAGTGCTCGACGCGATCAAGAAGAAGGACGACAAAGCCCTTCAGCCCCTTTTCCATAAACGCCTGAACGTCGGCCTCGGCGCGATCGGCGAAACGTTCGCCAAGCTCGACAGCGTCTACGGTCCGCCGTTCGACGTGTCGATCTACCGCCTTTGGGCGCTCAATACCGTCGACGGCAATCCGAAGGGATTGACCTGCGACGACGACCGGTTGATCGTCTCCCCGCAATACGGTTACCCGCTGCAATTCGGCGCCTGGCTGCAGATCATGGGCCAAAAGGAGCTCGGCCGCATCTACTTGTCCATCGTGCCGGCCGATGGCCGTTGGAACATCGGCGCCTTTCACGCGCAGCAATGGACCCACGAATCGAAGGACTTCGCCACGTGGGCGGAAGACGGCGTGCAAACGGAACGCATGGGCATGAAGGAAGCGGCTTACGTCAAATACGACATTGCCGCCAAGTTGCTCGAGGGTGGCGGCTTTCTCGACATCGCGATGCGCACCGACATCATCAAAGCCCGCGACGCGCTGATGAGTCAGGCTGACTGGGACAAAGCTGTGCGCACGACTTTAAAGGACGACGACGTCGTCTACACGTCGACGCTGCTCGTCGTTGGCGGCGCCGGCATTCTCGCACGCATCCGCGTGCCGAAGGAAATCTCAGTTGAAGACATGAAGACCAATTGCCGGAAGTCGGCCGAGGCGTTGCTCAAGAACCAATGGGCGACGCACGTCGAAGGCATGCGCTGCAGCTATATCTTGCCGTCCGACGACCCGAAGAAGGACAGCAACATGGGCGGTCTCTTCCTTTCGTTCGCCGACGTCTTGAAAGACAAGAAACCCGAATAACCGCGCCCGCCTCCCCGAAGTTGACTAGGAATTCCATTTTTCCCAGTCATGTCGCGTAGTTCTTTACATCCTCCCCGAAATTGTCTACGAAGCGACGAGGAATACTTCACCATCGCCGCACCGAGGAGGACACAAGATGCCTAGGGGATCATTGTTGGTATTTGTCGCGTTCATGGCGTTCGCCAACCAGGGCCACGCCACCGAACGAGTGGTCGATTCTTTGCTCGTCGACGACTTCGTCAAAGCGACCGAGCTCTATTCGAGTGGAGAGAAGAGCCTGCCCGCTTCGCCTGGAATCAAGCTTTGGCTAGACGGCCTCGCCGCCCGCGGCGTCGACCCGGCGGTGCTGAAAGCCCGCTTCGCGCGCTTCCACGAAAAGAAATCCTTGGTGCGCGACCCCTTCAGCAAGTACCGGAAGGTCACGGTCGAGGACCTCCCGCGCTACGAAGCGGAAGTCGACGCGCCGCCCATGGCCTTGCACGCGTTCCGCTTCGACGTCATCGAAGATTATGACGACGTTTCCAACGACGACATCTATTGCTACTTCATCACGACTCACGACGACATGCTGTGGGGCAAGGTAACGTCCATCTACAAAGGCCTCGACGAAGGCCAATCGTTCTTCTTCTCGCCGGACGACCGCGGCCTCTTTGGACCGAAGGGCGACAAGCTCGTGCCGAAGAACCATACTTTGGTCGACTTCGGCATCGTCGAATCCGACAGCGGCGACATCACGCAGCTGAAGAAGCTCTCGGACGCTATCGTCGATCTGGCGCTGGTCGCCATCACGATTTACAATCCTGAAGCCGGCGCCGCGGCCGCCCAGGCACGCGCCGAGACGCAGAACCTACTCCACTTGATCGTCGAGATGGACGACGACGACCGCTTGGTCGCCGATACGCTACGCTTTACGCCCGACTCGATGTTGACCCAGCTCGGCGGCGACACCGTCACCGAATTCAATCGTTACTATGACAAAGAGACCTTCTGGACGCACTTTACCTACCGAATCTACTTCCGCCTCATGCGCTAACTCTCCGAGTTACGCACCCCGCACCAGTTTCAACACGGTCAGCTCGGGAATCGTCCCGAGCCTGACCGGCGGTCCCCAAGTCCCCGTCCCAGCACTGACGTAGACCTGCATCTTGCCGTCGCGCGATAGACCGGCGAAGTGCGGCGCATGGACGATCCTGGTCACTAGCGTCCAAGGGAAGAACTGTCCCGCGTGCGTGTGCCCCGAAAGTTGAAGGTCGAAGCCGAGCGGCGCCGCGAGCGGCGCGATTTTGGGGTTGTGGGCCAACAGCACCTTGAAAGCCGCTCCAGAGCCTCCTTTGCCCTCCCGAAGGGCCTTCTCGGCGTCGGAGCCATACTCGGCCCCAAGCATGCGCGATGCCGGATCGAGCACGCCCGCAACCATCATCTTTGCTCCGCCCCTCTCGATCGTCAGATGCGAGTTCTCGAGAACATGGAAGCCTTGGGCTTTGAAGTGGACGAGCCACTCGGGAGCGCCGGAATAGTATTCGTGATTGCCGGTGATGAAATAGACTTGGCCCTTTGGACTTAGATTAGCCAGCGGTTCGACATCGCTACGAAGATCCGAGAGTTTGCCGTCGATGATGTCGCCAGTCAGTGCCACCATGTCGGGCTTCTGCTCGTTGGCCATTCGCACCACGCGCTCGACATACTTCCTCTTGATCGTCGAGCTGACGTGAAGGTCGCTGATCTGCACGATGCGAAAACCGTCGAAAGCCTGAGGCAAATCAGGGAAGCGGAGTTCGATCTCGCGCAGAACCGGGCCGTTGGCGGCGCTGTAACCGCCGATCAGAACCCCAAGAACGGAAAGTCCCAAAACGGCCAGGCCACTCCACTCCGTCGCTGGAGCCCAGGCTTCCGCCGTGCCCGCCAGCCGAGCCAAGCCAAAGATAATGTCCCGAACGAGCGCCAAGACTAACGCAAAGCTCACCCAACCCATGCTCAGAAAAGCGAACGACTGCACGACTTGATCGAGCGCGCCTTTGTGCTCGCGGTCCCGCGCCCAGTAGATGACTGGGATCATCCAGATCGAAATGAACGGCAGGGCGAGGATGCCGCGCAACACGGCCGACCCCGTCAAACTCCAAGCGAGGTACGAGTACGTCAACAGGACCAAAACGGTCAACATGACCACGAACACCGACAGCCGCCGACGCATTCTTTTACCCCGCGAGTGCTATTCTTTGTCCCAAAAGTTCGCTCATCAGGTCGTGCCAATTGGCCTTGGCCTCGAGATCGGCCAAGAGCGAGGCGAGGCCCAAGTATGACCTCAACAACAAAGCATAATCCCGCGGCAAATCCAGGCTGGTCAAGTT
>JAYWBY010000418.1:0-4416 GCA_043781115.1 Pseudomonadota bacterium | reverse complement strand
GTCGATGAAGCTGCCGCCCGAGAGCGCCAAATCCACGGCTTTGATGCGCAGCGCGATACGGCGGAGCCGGCTCAAGTCCATGGTCGCCGTGATCAGCTCGGCGAACGTCGCCAATCCTTCTTGAGCGCCGGTGGTGCGCGGCGAACCGAGCCCAAGGCTTTTCAAATGCGGCTGGGCGCGGCCGTTCAACATCGTCGCCGAATGAACGTAGACTTCGTGCTCGAGCAACTGGTCGATCTCGGCGCGGGCGAAGCTTGTCATGCCCCGGATCCGGACGCGTTCGGCGCCGGCGGCAGCTTTTGATGCGAGGTCCTTGTCGATCACGACTTGAACTTTATGATTGGTAAAAAAGGCATCGGCCTTGGCCTTGAGCTCCTCAGCGACGGTTTCCGGCAGGATGCAGCTCGGCTCTTCCGTGCCGGCGATTGCGTCGGCGAAGTCGCCGGTGATTTTAATGAAATCCTCGGCCACCGTGAGATTTGAAAGGCGGCCGAGCCGGTCGTTTGGCGAGCCATAAAGCATTTCGGAGAAAGCGCAAAACTCTCTGCCGCCGACGCTCTCGAGCATGCGCGCGGCGATGACGTAACTAGCGGCCGTTTGGATGATGTAGCGTCCAATTGGATGGCCGGGGTCGGCGTCGCGCATCAAATCGGCGAGCGCCTTACGGCGGTCCTTCAAGTCGAACTTCGGCAGGTCGATTTTCGGCAGGACCGGGTTGCCGGCGCGCCACGTCGCCATGAATTCGTCGTAGATGGGGGCTGGCCAACCCAGCGCGCTCAGAACCTTAATGCCACGCGCCGCTTCGACCAGCTTCTTGTCGAGCTGCGCATAGTGGGCCAGGTCTTTGGACAAATCAGCCAAGCGACGATCCTCCAATAGATCTGTCGGCGGGTTCGAAGAATTTTTGAGGGAAGAGGGGTCCGCCATAGGAAACGTCGAAGGCGCCGGCGTGAGCTGGAGTCGACAAAAAGAGCCAAGTCGCGAAAACTAGCCAGAGGGTTTTCATTCCTCTTCTATCGGTAGGGGCCTGCCGAGCTTTAGCTAATTTTTGACGATAAAAAACTGATATTAAAGACTAAATTGTGGTCTTGGGGGTCCCGTGCAGCGACGCCAACCCGATTGTCGCCGCAAACGCTAAACCCGCGCCAGCCAGGAAGGCGGCGCTCGACCCAAAACTCGTCCAAAGCCACCCGAAAAGCAGGCTCGCCGGCAGCGCACCGATGCCTACCGTGAAGTGGAAAAAGCCGAAGGCTTTGCCCCGATGCTCTGGCGGCGCGAACTCGGCGACCAGCGCCTTCTCCGACGGCTCGGTCAAACCGAAGTATAAACCGTAAGCGAGAAAGAGCGCGACTAGCGCCGCCTCGCTTTCGAGATAAGCGAAAGCCCCGTAAACGACCGCGTAGAAACCCCAGCCGACCAAGATCATACGCCGATGACCAACCTTGTCGGAGAGGCGTCCGCCGAACCAGCTCGCTGTCATTTTGACGACGTGAAACGCCGACCAGAGCAAAACGATTTGACTCTTGGTGACTCCAGAAGACGTCAACTTAAGCAGCAAGAAGGCGTCGGTCGAATTGCCGAGCGTAAAGAGGAGATAGAGGCCGAGCAAACGCTTCAATTCGGGATTCAAGACTTTGAAGTCGCGGCGGAGCGACAAGCGCTCTTTCGGCGCCGCGGACTTTGATGGACTCTGGTCCTTGTCTTCTTTCACGCCGAAAAAGATGATGAGCATGGCGATCGCCGCGGGAACCGCGGCAAAAAGAAAAACCGAGCGCATCTCGAAACCGGCATAAGTCATCAGACCCGCTGCGACCAACGGCCCGGCGACGCTGCCGGCGTGATCCATCGCCCGATGCAGTCCATACGCTTGGCCGCGCTGATTCTCGGGTGTCACGCTCGCAATCAACGCGTCGCGCGGTGAGCTCCGGATGCCCTTACCGATGCGGTCGATGAAGCGCAGGCCCAAGACCCCGCCCCACGAGCCGACGAGTCCGATCAACGGCCGCGCCAAGCTGGAAATCGAATAACCGACGGCGATCAGGCCTTTTTTCTGACGCGCCTTGTCGACGAGCAAGCCGGAATATACTTTGAAGAGCGAGGCGGTCGCCTCGGCGACGCCCTCGATCAACCCGAGGCTCATCGCCGTGGCGCCGAGCACCTCCGCGAGAAAGACCGGCAGGAGCGGGTAGATCATCTCACTGGAGACGTCGGTGAACAAACTGACGAGCCCCAACATGATCACGGTTCTCGGCAAACCTTTTGCGGACATTATCCTCTCCCTCCGGCAATCTTTGCTGCATACGGCGAAAGCCGCAGCTGTCTCATCGCAATCACGCCCACGGCGGGCCCCAGCGCCAAAACGGCGAAGGCCACGCGCCAACCTTCGGTCTCACGGAGCACCGGCGTCAACCACAGTGTAACGTTGGTCAATAAAAACCCGAGCGCAAGCTGCATGGTCACAGCGGTGCCGACGTAGCTTTGGTCGGCGATCTCGCTGACGATCGTCGTGAACTGGGCCGAGTCGGCGTTGACGGTGAGACCCCAGAAGAACGCGACGACCAAAAACCAGAATAGGTTCAAACCGCCGAAGCCGATTACGAGCGCGCAGGATCCGGAACATATCATGCTGAGCGTCGTCACGCGCGTTCGTCCCCAAGAGTCCCCGAGCTTGCCGCCAGCATAACAACCTAGCGCGCCGGAGCCGACGACCAGGAATGCGACAAGGGCCGCCGTGTCGACGCCGACGCCGCGGCTAGGCAAAGCCTCCTTGGCGAATACAGGAAACCAAGCCCACATTGCGTAGAGTTCCCACATGTGACCAAAGTATCCGAACGCCGCGAGCCGCACACCCGGATGCCGCGCGACCAGCCAAGCTTGGCGCGGCGAAAAGACGGCTTTCTGAAAGGGGAATGGCCCGTCCTTGGCGACGAACTCGATCAAGACTCCGCCGATGACGGTCAATGCCCCCGTCGTCGCGACAACGACGCGCCAGTCGAAGCCCCTCCCGAAAAACCGCACCAGATGCGGCACCGCGGCGCCGAGCGTCAGCCCGCCGAGCATTACGCCCAGCGCCATGCCCCGCCGGTCGCGAAACCAGGTCGAGACGACTTTCAGAAACGGCGGGTAGACGAACGCCAGACCCAGGCCGGTCAAGACGCGCAGCGGCAGAGCTTCGTGTAACGACGTGACGCCGATCAGCGCGAGATTGGACGCGGCGGCGACGAGCGAGCCGACGAAGATCAAACGTCTCGGCCCAATGATGTCCGCAAGGGTCAACCCGGCGGAAATCAATGCGCCGACGACGAACCCCGCCTGCACGGCCATCGCCAACCAGGCGCCGTCGCCGGTCTTGAGATTCCACGCCGTGGTCAATTCCGACAGCACCGCCGCCGTCGAAAACCAGGAACTCATGCAAAGGAAGCACGCCGTGGCGAGCAGTCTCAGGGCCGCTATTTGCCGGCGGTCGGATCCTGGGTTCACAGCACCTTTCTTAGGAATTCTTTGGTTCGGGCGTGCCGAGGACGATCGATGACGTCTTTCGACGGCCCTTCTTCGACGACGACGCCACCGTCCATGAAGACGACGCGGCTCGCCACTTCCTTGGCGAAGCCCATCTCGTGCGTGACGACGACCATGGTCATACCGCCGAGCGCCAAGTCCTTCATCACGGCCAAGACTTCGCCTACGAGCTCGGGATCGAGGGCTGACGTGGCTTCGTCGAAGAGCATCAGGTGTGGCTCCATCGCCAACGCCCGCGCGATCGCCACGCGCTGCTGCTGGCCCCCCGAAAGGCGCACCGGGTACTCGTCGCGTTTCTCGCTGAGTCCGACGCGCGCCAGCATCTTCTCGCCGGCCTTGACGGCTTCGGCGCGGCTGACGCCCTTGACTTGGATCGGCGCTTCTATGACGTTGCCGAGCACCGTCATGTGGGGAAAGAGGTTGAAGCGCTGAAAGACCATGCCGATGCGCGCGCGCTGGGCGTTCAGCTGCCGTTCTCCAAGCGCCACGAGGCGGCCATCAGCCGCTTGCTTTTGGCCGACGAGCTCGCCGTTGAAGTTTATCTTGCCGCTCGTCGGTTGCTCGAGATAGTTGATGCAACGCAGCAGCGTCGACTTACCGGAGCCGCTCGGGCCGATGACGGCGACGACCTCGCCTTGGCGGACCGTCAGGTCGATGCCCTTCAGGACCTCGAGCTTGCCGAAGTACTTGTGCAACGCTTCGATGCGCAAAATCTCGGGGAGTTCCGCCATTTCAGACCTCCCGCGCCGCGAGGCGGCGTTCGAGCTGGCCGGCGGTGGTCGAGAGCGCCAAGACGATGATCAAATAGCCGAGCGCCGCCCAGAAGTAGACTTCCCACGGCCTGAGAAACTTGGCGCCGAGCCGCTGCGTCATGTAGAGCATCTCGCTCAACGCGAT
>JAYWBY010000417.1:0-4418 GCA_043781115.1 Pseudomonadota bacterium | reverse complement strand
CCAAAACGCTATTCTCCCTCGTTCTTCGGCTAACCTCGCGCCGCTGGCCGCTGAGGTTAGCCGCCAGCCTTTTTGGGAACGATGGAAGACCCTAATTTAATTAGAAATTTCTGCATCATCGCCCACATCGATCACGGCAAATCGACGCTCGCCGACCGTTTGATCGAGTTCACCGGCACCGTCACCAAACGCGAAATGCAGAACCAGATCCTCGACAGCATGGACATCGAGCGGGAGCGGGGCATCACGATCAAGGCCCAGACCTGCTCGATGAACTATCTGGCGAAGGACGGGCAAACTTACCTCTTCAACCTGATCGATACGCCCGGCCACGTCGACTTCAGTTACGAAGTGTCGCGGAGCCTCGCCGCTTGCGAGGGCGCCCTCGTCGTCGTCGACGCCAGCCAAGGCGTAGAGGCTCAGACCGTCGCCAACGTCTCGATGGCGATGGCCGGCAACCTGACTCTGATTCCCGTCATCAACAAGATCGACCTACCGAGCGCCGACCCCGAGAAGGTCCGCGCCGAGATAGAGGAAGAGCTCCAAATCGACGCCACGGAAGCAGTCCTGGCGAGCGCCAAGGCCGGCATCGGCATCGAGGACATTCTCGAAGCCATCGTCAAGACCGTGCCGCCGCCGAAGAACCGGCGCAATGAGCCGCTTCAAGCCCTGATCTTCGACAGCTGGTTCGACCCCTACCTCGGCGCCGTGTCGCTCGTCCGTGTCATGGCCGGCGAGACGAAAAAGGGCAAAAAAATTCAGATGATGTCGAGCGGCAAGATCTTCGAGGTCTTGAAGTGCGGCAAGCTCACCCCGAAGCCGATCGACGTTCCGTACTTAGTCGCCGGAGAGGTCGGCATCCTCGCCGGCTCGATCAAGGAGGTCGGCGACACGCGCGTCGGCGACACCATCACGGATCCGGAATGGCCGGCAGCGGAGGCGCTCGCCGGCTTCCTCAAAGCTCGCCAAATGGTCTTTGGCGGCATTTTCCCGATCGACGCCAGCGACTACCACGTCCTGAAGGACTCGTTCGAAAAGCTGCAGCTCAACGACGCCTCGCTGACCTTCGAGGTCGAGAGCTCAAATGCCCTCGGCATGGGCTTCCGCGTCGGCTTCTTAGGCCTCCTCCACATGGACATCGTCCAGGAGCGCCTCGAACGCGAATACAACCTCGACCTGATCTTCACGGCGCCGACCGTCGTCTACCACATGTACAAAGTCGACGGCGAAATGATGAAGATCGAGAATCCGGCCAAGATGCCCGATCCGACCAAGATCGCGCGCATCGAAGAGCCTTACGTCAAGCTGACCGTGCACACCCCCGAGGAGTTCATCGGCGGCATCCTGAAGCTTTTGACCGAGCGCCGCGGCCGCCAGGTTAGCCTGGACTATTTGACCGCCAAGCGCGTCCGGATCATCTATGAAATCCCAATGAACGAGATGATCTTCGACTTCCACGACAAGTTGAAGAGCATCTCGCGCGGCTACGCCTCGATGGACTACGACCTCCTGGACTATCGCGAAGGCGACCTCGTCAAACTCGAGATCATGGTCAACAGCGAGCCGGTCGACGCGCTGTCGTGCATCGTGCATCGAGGCAATGCCGCCCTGCGAGGCCGCTCTCTTTGTAAGAAGCTGAAAGAAATCCTGCCGCGCCAAATGTTCGCGATCGCTATTCAGGCCGGCATCGGCGCCAAGATCGTCGCCCGCGAGACCGTCTCGGCGATGCGCAAGGACGTCACCGCCAAGTGCTACGGCGGCGACATTTCCCGGAAGCGCAAGCTTCTCGACAAACAGAAAGAAGGCAAGAAGCGGATGAAGTCGGTAGGCACCGTCGAGATCCCGCAAGAAGCTTTTATGGCGATTTTGAAGATCGACGAATAGCCTAAGCTAAAGGAGTCGCTGATGAGCCTCGGCCCCTTGCATCCTCCGCGTCGCCTGCTTCTCGGACCGGGGCCGTCGATGGCCCATCCAGCGGTCCTAGCCGCCCTCGGACAGCCGCTGATCGGCCACCTAGATCCGGCCTTCACCGAGATCATGAACGAGTGCCAAGAGATGCTGCGCGCGGTCATGCAGACGAAGAATTTGCTGACCTTCCCCGTCAGCGGCACCGGCAGCGCCGGCATGGAGACGGCCGTCGTCAATTTGATCGAGCCCGGCGACGCGATGCTCGTCGGCGTCAACGGCGTCTTCGGCGGTCGCATGACAGACGTCGCCGGGCGCGCCGGCGCGCGCGTCACCACGATCACGCGGCCCTGGGGCGAGACGTTTACTCCCGAAGAGATTCGCGCGGCCTTGAAGAAGGAAAAGCCAAAGGTCTTCGGCATCGTCCATGCCGAGACGTCGACAGGAGCCGCGCAAAAGATCGAGGGCCTCGCCGAGATTTGCCGGGAGACCGGCACGCTGCTGCTCGTCGATGCCGTGACGTCGCTCGCCGGCATGCCGGTCCTGACCGACGAATGGCAGATCGACGCCCTCTACAGCGGCACGCAAAAATGCCTGAGTTGCCCACCGGGTCTGGCGCCGGTTTCGTTCAGCGCCACGGCGCTCGACGTCATCGAAAAGCGCAAGACCAAGGTCCAAAGCTGGTACCTCGACATGAGCATGGTGAAGCGTTACTGGGGCGACGAGCGCTTCTACCACCACACTGCACCGATCTCGATGATCTACGCTTTGCGCGAAGCGCTGCGAATCGTCACGGAAGAGGGGCTTCCTGCCCGTTATGCTCGTCACGCGAAGATGCATCTAGCTTTGAAGGCCGGCCTCGATACTCTCGACATGGATTTCGTGCCGAAGGCCGACGAACGCCTCCCGATGCTCAACGCTGTCCGAGTCCCCGCGGGATTAGACGAAGCGAAAGCGAGGAAGTTCCTGCTCCTCGAACGCGGCATCGAAATCGGCGGCGGCTTGGGCGAGCTGAAGGGCAAGGCGGTGCGCATCGGGCTGATGGGTGAGGGCGCTCGACCCGAATCGGTTAGGGCCTGTCTCGACGGACTTGAAGATGCTTTCAAAGACCAAGGACTGAGCGTCAAACGCGGAGCGGCAAAGGCAGCCGCGGAAGCGTTTTTCACGTAACGGAGCTCGACGTGAAGCCCCAAAGCCACGATCTCAATCTACGGAACCGTGAGAGCTACTCCACTTTTGCGCGGGCCTACGCTGGCCCAGAAGTGGGAGAAGACGATCCGGTGCATCGCTTGGCCTGTCGTCTGGCCTTTCAGCAACGACTAAATGGCAAAGACGTTCTCGAGATTGGCTGCGGCCCAGGGACCGACTCCAAATTCTTCCATGAAGCAGGACTCAACGTCAGCGCGAGCGATTTTTGCGAGCCATTCTTGGAGATCGTCAGAGAGCGCCATCCGCACATCCCGACGCATCTCGTCGACATGACCAAGCCGTTCGACGTCGGACGCTTCGACGGCATTTTCGGCCATTCCTGCTTCCTGCACATAGCCCATGATTTGGCGCCACAAACTCTGCGCAATTTGCGCCAGGCGTTGAAACCCGGCGGCATCCTCTTCCTCGCGGTCATAGGCACGACGAAGAGAAGGCAGTACACGATTCCTAACTGGGGCGGCCACGAAAACAATCCGGCCGAATTCTACTGCTACGGCAAGGACGATCTTCCTCGGCTGGCGGAAGCAGCCGGGTTTCAGAGCATCGAGACCCTCCGCCTGGATTGGTCAGCCGACTCTCCCTACCTCTCCGGCAACGCCAAGGCGCGGGTGGACGAACGCGGCATCTTCCCCTGGCAGCTCGTGGCCCGAGCCTAAGTACTTTTTTTCACTTTTTGGCGATACAGTCGAGGATCGCGATCAACTGCTCATAAGTCGCCGGCCCGTTGCCAGGCGCCTGATCGCAGTTCGGCGCGACGGCCACATTATCGGCTAATTTAGCAGCCTCTGCCGTCGCCGGAGCGTTGGTAGGAGGCACCGCCACGAGTGTGGGCGGGGCCCCATCTATAGCGGGGGCTTTTTTTGCCGGCTTGTCGCTGGCGATGTCGTTCAGCGCGGCTATCAATGCCTGAAAGTTCACTTGGGCTTCATCATTGGCGACGGAACCGACCGTCGACGGCTGGCTTTGCGGCAGCGTCGGAGATCCCGCCTCACGTTCATGCATGTAGAAGTAGCGTCCGTCGAAGTTCTTCGTTATCTCAAATTCCGACCCGGGCGGAAAGAGGACCTCGCGCTCCGACGGCGCGCGCGAATAGCGGGAGATGTCGGCGCAGTGTTCGGAGGACCCGACGATGATGTACGCCTTGTCCTGGAAGCCTTGCGGCGCAACGGAGTTCGTCGTCGTGCTGAAGAAGCCGCGTTCGATAAAGGTCTGACCTTCAGTCGACATTTGCGTGACGACGGCCGGATCGACATTGACGAAGCGGTAGAAGGTGCAGTGGCCGCCGCGGAGTTTGTTCACGAGCG
>JAYWBY010000416.1:0-4422 GCA_043781115.1 Pseudomonadota bacterium | reverse complement strand
TGCCAGAAGTACGTCTTCTTCTTCGCGATGACGAAAAGCGGCAGCCGGAACCGGTCCAGATTGTTCAAGACGTCATCGGGCGTTTCGATGGCCGGCGCCTTCTCGGGAATCCGGAGATGCATGCGCATGAAGTTGTAGTAGAACGCCCGCGAATCAGACGGGGTCTTTAGGTAAAAGAACTCTCGGAGATACTCCCCGTCGCAATCGTAGTAGCGAATCTCCAAGCGCTCGTTGCCCTTCTTGTCCAAGGTCTTGTCGAAGACCATGGAATCGGGGCGCATGACGTGGGCGTCCTTCAGCTCCATCGCCTCGCGGAGTTTCTTGTCGTTGTCGACCAGAAGGTGCTGGCAGCGGTGGCAGATCCGGGCGGCGATGTCGTTCTCCTCGCCGCACTGGTCGCAGGCCTTGAAGCGAAAGCGGAACGGGCAGGTCACGATTTTCAGGGTTTCGGGGTCTTCCGTGGCTCCGCGGCACTTCCTGCCGAAATGCTCGATGACCTCGCCGTCGCTGTCGACCAGACCCCAAAATTCGTTCTCGTGACGGCACTCTGGGCAGAGCACCTTCACCGGCACCGACTGGTCCGACGGCTTGTCGTCGTCGATCTCGGGCCGGAAGATGTCGTGTCCAACGCCCGTGTAGTCCAAGATCAGGCAGTCCGTCTTGCCTTCGCTGAGCCTCAAGCCTCGGCCGATGATCTGTTGATAAAGGCTGACCGATTCCGTTGGCCGCAAGAGCGCGATCAAATCGACGTGCGGCGCGTCGAAGCCCGTCGTTAGAACCGACACGTTGACCAGGTATTTCAACTCGCGCGCTTTGAACCGCTCGATGATGGAGTCCCGCTCGGGCGAAGGAGTATCTCCGACGACCAAGGCCGAGGCCTCGGCGGGCAAGTGCGTCATGATCTCTTCCGCGTGCCGGATGGAAGACGTGAAGATCATCACACCTTGGCGGTCCTTGGCCATTTCGACGATGTTGGCGAGGATCCCGGGAGTGACGCGTTTTTGGTCTTTAAGTAGGTCCTCAACCTCGTTCATCGAGAATTTTGCGCCGTGAGGGCCGAGCTTCAAGCTGGAGAAGTCATAGCCCGCCACCGGCGAGTCGATCTTGATCGGCGGCGTGAGGTAGCCGTTGTCGATCATGTACCGAAGCGACAGATCGTAGATGCATTTCTTGAAGAAGCGCTCTTCCGTCGTCCGCATCAGGCCGCGGTGGTTGAATTGATAGATCCAACCGTAGCCCAAGCGGTAAGGCGTCGCCGTCAACCCAAGGACGCACAACTTCGGGTTGAGCTCCTGCAACTTGGCTATCACCTGGCCATACTGACTATCGCCGTCGGCCGCAATCCGGTGGCACTCGTCGACGACGAGCATGGAAAAGTTGGCGAAGAAGTCGCCCTTGGCGCGCGCCACCGATTGGATGCTACCGAAGATGACCTTGGTGTCGCGGTCCTTTCGCGCCAATCCCGCCGAATAAACTCCGGCCTCCAGGCCGTAGCTCACGTATTTGCCGTAGTTCTGCTCGACCAGTTCCTTGACGTGGGCGAGCACCAGGACGCGGCCTTTGGCGATCCGGGCCAATTCGGCAATCACCAGGCTTTTCCCTGCGCCCGTCGGCAAGACAATGACGCCTGGCTCGCGCCGCTTCTGGAAGTGGCGAACCGTGGCGTCGACGGCGGCGCGTTGATAGGGACGAAGTTGGTACACTCGGCGTCCTTAGAAGGAGTCTCGGATCGTCTGGATGCGGCGGCGGTTGACCCCGAGATCACTGTACCCGATTCGGGAGGACGACCGCAGCTGGATCACTTTGGCGCCTGGGTCGACCAGGAACTCGGCGTCATCTATGAAATGCCAAACCGTCGATGAAAATTCGACTTGGAGGTAGTCGGGCTGGTAGCGAACAATGTTGGCCCCGTCCATGAAACTGATCACCTCCCGCAGGTGCTGTATCGAAGCCTGGGCCGTTCCCTTGAAGGGCAACGGGTCGACGAAGTGGTAGTCGCCGTGCATTAAGGACGAAACGCAGCTCGGCCGCGAGGGACATGCCGGCAAGGTCTTCGGTGCCGCCGCTGTCGACGGACCCGAGGCGGTCGGCCCCAGCGTGGCGCAGCCAGTGAGCATCATTATGAAAAGGGCTAGCTTCCGGACCTTCAAAGACACGGGGCACTCACCTCGGCACGGTCTATTAGTTGCTGATTTAATGGATATATACTACACAGGGGCGGATGAAGAAGCCGAAACAACGCGCTGTCGATTACCACAGCCACAAAGTCCGTGTCGGCGACGCCGGAGTCAAAGGCCGGGGCGTTTTCGCCCGCGAAGACCTCAAGGGTGGAGAGGCAGTGGAAGCCGCGCCGACGCTCGTCATCGCCCGCTGTGACGTGCAGATGATCCGGTCGACGTTTCTCGTCGACTACTCCTTCGGCGCCAACGACGACCTCGATTTGATCGGCTTGGGTTTCGTCTCGCTCTACAACCACTCGTTCGAGCCGAACGCCTTCTTCGTCTTGCTGCGTCATGTGATCTTCGTCCGCGCCCTCCGGCCGATCAAAGCCGGAGAAGAGGTCACGTTCGATTACGGCTGGACGGACGAAGAGTTCGCCAACGTCGGCATCTTCAGGGAACCCGGTTCGCCTGCGCAGCAGTGAACGCGTCGAAGGCGGCAGGAAGGTTCGCTTCGAAGTGCAGCGCTTCCTTCGTCACGGGGTGCACGAAACCAAGCAGCCGCGCGTGGAGCGCCAGCCGCGTGTGCGGCCAAGCGGCGCGGCGAGCCAACGCCGGCTCGAAGCGCGTGTCGCCGATCACCGGATGGCCGAGGCCCGCAAAATGCCGGCGAATCTGATTGCGCCGACCCGTGCCTAAACGCACGGCTATCTTCGTCGAGTCGCCGTAGCTTTCCAGCACGGTGAAATGCGTCGCCGCGGGTTTGCGCTCCAGCCGTTCGTTGATCGACCCCGACGGTTCCTCGAACGTTCCGCCGACGATCGCGACGTATTCGCGGTCGACGCGGTGAGCGGCGAACTGTTTGCACAAATGCGCCGCCACTGGCGGCGTCCGCGCGAAGACCAGCAGACCAGAGGTCTCGCGGTCCAAGCGGTGGACGGTCGCCAACCGGAAGCGGCCGTAGCGTTGCCGGTCGAGCTCGGCTTCGAGGCGGTTGACCAAACACTCCTCGTCGTACGCAGGTACGGTGAGGAGCCCGGCGTCCTTGTGCACGACCACTAGATGATCGTCGGTATGGACGACGGTGAAGCCGGCCCGGGCATTTTCCGTTGAGTAAAGCGTAGCGCTACTTAGCCGTTGTCTCTCGCTTTTTTCTTTTCCAGCTTTTCAGCCTTCTTCTCTTTCGGGGTTTTGAGCGGCGCTTTCTTGTCGTTTTTCTGCTGGTTTTGACCCTTGGCCATGGTGGGGCTCCTAAAGAATGAGAATTAATGCTCGACGCGACACTCTCGCAAAAATTCCGGCGCAGTTCAAGCTCCCATCTTCCAAATGGTTCTGGCTCCTTACGGCGAGGAGGGAGTAAAACCATAGGGCATGAACCCAGCCCCTCCAAAGCTCGAATCGTTCCCGTCGTTGGGCAAACTGGACCAGCCGGCGTGGGACCGGATGACCCAAGCGGACTTCCCATTCGCCGATTTTGCCTACCTTCAGGCCATGGAATCGACCGGCGCGGTGTCGCTCGACACCGGTTGGGTGCCGCACTACCTCGTCGCTTACGACGGCCAAGGCCAGATCGAAGGGGCGTCGTTCCTCTACACAAAAGACAACAGCTACGGCGAGTACATCTTCGACTGGGCGTGGGCCGAGGCCTACCAACGCCACGGCGTGCCGTACTTCCCGAAGCTCGTGGCGGCGACGCCGTTCACCCCTGCGACGGGAAGGAAAATTCTCTTGGCCCCCGGAGCCGACGGGACCCAAGTTTCGGCACGCTTGATTGGCGCCGCCAAGGACCTGATGGAGAAGCACCGGCACAGCTCGCTTCACTACCTCTTCATCGCGCCAGACGAGATTCCCGTCTTCGAAGCCGCCGGCTTCATGATTCGCCACAGCTTCCAGTACCACTGGAAAAACCGAGGTTATGCGACGTTTGCCGACTACTTGGCAGCGCTGAAGCCGAGAAAACGCCGCCAGGTGGAGCGCGAACGGGAGCAGCTCGCCGGCGAAAATTTACAGATTCGAGTGTTGACGGGTGGTGAACTCGAAGGCCACGCGGCACTCTTCCACGGCTTCTATCTGTCGACGATCAAGAAAATGCGCGCCATTCCCTATTTGAGCCTCGCCTTCTTCGAACGAGTGTTCAAGACGATGACGAACGCAGTCGTGCTAATGCTGGCCGAGGAAAAAGGCGAGCCGATCGCCGGCGCGCTCTATTACCAAAAGGGCGACGGCCTCTTCGGCCGTTACTGGGGCGCGTCGAAGGACGTGC
>JAYWBY010000415.1:0-4439 GCA_043781115.1 Pseudomonadota bacterium | reverse complement strand
CATGCGGCAAACTGCTCGACGTCTACTGCTGTTAGCAACGTTGTTTCTGATGGCCGTTGGATCCATACCGTTTGGATCGCTACATTATATCGACCGCGGCGTAGCCATCGCCCAACCGGGCCAGCCGGCGACCGCTGCGCCCGCGGCGGCGGACGTTACGACGCTGGAACCAGCGACGGAGCTCGACGTCGGCGGCGCCTCGATCTTCACGCGTGCGATGCAGGGCGGCTGGATCGTCTTCATGTGCTTGTTGATCCTCGTAATGATGTCGGTGATGACCTGGGCCGTCGTCATCGCGAAATACTTCTATTTGATTCGCATCAATCGCACCGGCGACGCCTTCACCAAGAGCTTTTGGGATTCGCGCTCGCTCAACGACTTAAACGGTCGCTTGGCCGACTACCCTTATAGCCCCGTGCGCGAAGTATTCCGCAGCGGCTACGCCGAGCTCGTGCGCGGCAGCCAACTCCGCGACCAAGCGTCGACCAGCGAGTTGGCGTTCAACGCCGCGCTCGACAACTTGAACCGCGCGCTAGGCAAAGCCAAGCTCTTCGAGCGCCGGCGCATGGAGAAGTTCCTCTCCATCTTGGCAATCACCGCTTCCGCCAGTCCGTTCATCGGCCTCTTCGGCACGGTTTGGGGCATCATGGGCGCCTTCGAGGGCATCGCCCGCACCGGTAGCGCCAGCCTCGCGGCCGTCGCACCCGGTATTTCCGAAGCGCTGATCGCGACGGCTTTCGGTCTCGCGGCGGCCATCCCCGCCGTCGTCGGATACAACATTTTCTCGGCGCGGGTGCGTTACCAGCTGGCGAACATCGACGGCTTCTCCGCCGACTTCCTGAACATCGTCGAACGATATCTGGTCACCGACAAGCCGACGAAGCCGCACGGCGCCGGCAGCGGCCCACAGGCGCCATCGCCGCTCTAAGGTCCTTGAGTCAACAGAAGGGGTCTCGGCCATGGCATTTGGACGCTTCGCTCCCAAGGGCAACGACGAAAACGACGAAGTCGCGGAGATCAACATCATCCCGCTCGTCGACGTCATGCTCGTCTTGCTGATCATCTTCATGGTCACGGCGCCGCTGTCGATCGGCGGCATCAAAGTGGACTTGCCGGTGAGCAAGGCCAAAGGCACCAACGTCGACGAAGACCGCATCGTCTTGTCGATCAACAAGGCCGGCGGCTTTTATCTTGAGAAGCAGCAGATCCCCGAACCGACGCTGGAGGCGAAGTTCAAGGCGATCTATGAATACCGGCAGAAGAAAGAGCTCTACATCCGCGCCGACCAGGGCGTTCAATACGGCAAGGTCGTCTACGCGATGAGCGCCGCCAAGCTGGCGGGCGTCACGAAGCTCGCCATGCTCACCAACTCGCAGAGCAAGAATCACTGATGGCGGAAGAGGCCGCAAAAGCGCCGCCGGCTCTTGAAACCCTCCTGACGTCGGGGAAGGGGTTTCTGTTCCCGCACAACAAGAGCGGCGAAGACCGCCTGTTCATCATCTTGGTGATCATCTCGGCGTCGGCGCACCTGGCCTTCCTCCTCCTAGACAACTTTTCGTGGATACACGACAAGCCGCTGATGACCGACGAATGGACGATGGACGCCGACTTGATCACCGATCTCGACATGTCGGCTCCGGCGAAAACGGCCTTGCCGAAGGCCGAGGTCGCGCCGGAAGCGAAGGCGCCCACCGAGCTCTTGCCGCAGCTGCCGAAGAAGTTCTCGGTGAAGGAAGAGACGAAGCCGGAAGAAGCCGTCGCCGAAGAGAAGGAAAAAGAGATTCCGAAGGACGTCAAACCCGCCGAAAAGGAAAAGAAGGCGGAAGATCTCCAGATCAAGACCGAGAACAAAGAAGACAACCCGTTGACCGCCGCCCAGATTCTCAAGGCCGCCGCGCTCGAGCGATTGAAGATGGAAGACAAAGTCGCCAAGACGACGGAAGCCCCGGAACAGGACAAACTGGCCCGTTTCGCCGAGGAATTGAACAAAAGCAAGAAGAAGGTGAACTCCGGCTTCGCCTCGCCCGCCTCGAAGGGCAAGGTCAAACAGTACGGCGCCCTCCTCCGGCAAGCCGTCATGCAAAATTATTCGCTGCCCGAGGTCTACAACCTGAAGGCCGCCAATTTGAAAGTGCTGTTTTCGATTACCGTCGGAGAGAACGGCGACCTGATCGACCTCGAGGTCAACCAGTCGTCGGGCGATCAGGTATACGACGAGTTGACCGTGCAAGCAGTGCGGGCGTCGGTGCCCTTGCCGAGACCGCCCAAGGAATTGGTCGGCGTGGCGTTTGGTTTGATCTTCACTCCCCAAAAGATTTGAGCGGGGAGTGCTGGAGGTGACGATGCGTACCAAGATTTTCTTGCTCGGAATTTGTCTGGCGGTGACGGGCGTACAAGCGCCGCGCGCAAAGGCGGCCCAAGGCCTGATCGTCAACATCGACAGCCCGAGCTTTCGTAAACTCGTCATGGCGGTGCCCGAGTTCACCGCCAACCCGAGCACCGACGCCGAGCTGGCACGGCTCGCCAAGGAAGGCCCCGAGGAGCTGGCCAGGCTGCTCACTTTTTCGGGTCTTTTCAACATCATGGCTCAGGCCGGCTACCAAGAGATCCTGAAGAAGGCGCCGCCCGTCGCCGCCGCCGCGTCGAAAGGCCTGGAAGGCATCGACCTGCCGCAATGGAAGGGCGTCGGTGTGGAAGCGTTGACCGTCGGCGAGTTGACGCGCGACGGCAAGGACATCGCCATCGCGCTCCGGACGGCGGACGTTCATCAAGGCAAGCTGGTTCTCGGCAAAAAGTACACGAAGGTCAGCGCCGAGCAATTCAAGAAGGTCATGGCGAAGTACGCCGACCGCTTACTCGAAGCCTACACGGGCAAGCCCGGAATCTTTTCCTCGAAGCTGGTGTTCGTCGGCCGTCCGCAGAAGGGCGCCTTCAAACAGATTTACATAAGCGACTTCGACGGCAGCAACGCGCTGCAGATCACGTCGGCGAAGTCGCCGCATCTTTCGCCGGCTTGGAGCAACGACGGCCACTTCGTCACCTACACTTCGTTCGAAGACGGCAACCCTGACCTGTTCATCTACGAAGTGGCGACTGGCAAGAAGCGCAAGCTTTCGGGTCGCAAGGGCTTAAACAGCGGCAGCAACTGGTCGCCGGGCAATAAGCTCGTGGCTTTCACGGGGTCGGTCGAGGGCGATGCCGACATTTACACGGTGACTCCGGACGGAGGCAAAGCCAAGGTCTTGATCCGCGGCGTCGGGCTCGACGTCGATCCGATGTTCTCTCCTGACGGCAAGTGGATGGCGTTCGTGTCAGGTCGCTTCGGCAACCCGCACATCTTTCGCGCCGAGCTGAAGTGGGAAGGCCAGACCGACGTCCGGGTCGTCAGCGACAAGCGCCTGACTTACGCCGGTTGGTACAACGCGACGCCCAACTGGTCGCCGGATTCCGACAAGCTGGCGTTCGCCGGCTACGACAAGGACATCGACCGGTTCGACATCTTCATGATGACTCCAGACGGCACCGGGCTCGAGCGTCTGACGATCCGCTGTGGCGACAATGAGCACCCGAGCTGGTCGCCCAACGGCCAGATGATCGTCTTCGAGTCGAACCGGACGGGCGGCAAGGACTTCAAGACGATCAAGCAGCTCTACGTCATGAACCGAGACGGCAGCGCCCAAAGGATGCTAAATACCGGGTTGTTCGAGGCTCAAACTCCAGCTTGGGGACCGCCGACGGAATGACGCTTGTAATAGTCAAGGACGAGACTCCCGCGCTGCTATCCCCGCTTGGAATGGTGAGCCAAGAGCCTCTCCTCAACGACTTCGTCGCCTACCTCTCGGGCCTCCTGCCGAGACTGCAAGAATCGCCGGGCGAGTCCATCCGCCTGGCGTTTTCGCGTGCGCGGCTCAGCGCCGTGCGGCACGCATTCCAAGCGATGATCTTGCGCGGCGAGGAGAAGCTCCACCGGTTGAGCAACGCCGTCTGCGAGCAGTTTCTGACGAGCTACGAAGTGCAAAGCGTCGTCGTAGGAGAGGTCGACGCGACCAAGGAGCGCTTTGTCTTGAGCCAGCCGATCGCGACGACCGACCTCTATTCGACGCTCGACATCGACCTCGGCAGTCGCCAGCTCGACAAGCTGCGTTTTCGCTGCGGCGAGAGCTGGAGCCCGGCGACCTTGGTCGCAAACTTCGTCGAGTACCAGCCGACGGAGCCCAACCCGCAGCGGATTCAAAAGCTCGTCAGCCGGATCAAGGCCGAGGAGGAGATCTGGAACAAGGTCGTCGACGAGATCTTCGACTTGGACGGCATGATCCGGCGCGACAAGCAGATGAGCCACTTGAGCTTTTTCGTCAAGGACGTCTTCGGTCTGAAGATCGTCGTCGGCTTGCCGAGCGACGTCATGCCGCTGCATCAAACGCTGATCGGTCTTAAGATCG
>JAYWBY010000414.1:0-12029 GCA_043781115.1 Pseudomonadota bacterium | reverse complement strand
CTCTATCATACCTCTTTCCAGGAACTTGGACCTTCGGCGGCTTTTTGGCAGGGTTTGTTTAAAACCCTCTCATCGGCGCGAGACTATCCTGGAGATTATGCGTAGCTAAATATTTAAACGGTGGGGAGCAACATCGTAATGACGAGCGCGACGAAGTTTAGCAAGAGAAGATTGATTTCCGCGGCCGCCGTCGCGGCCTCCCTGACGTTCGCGGTAGCGGCAAGAGCCGACGACAAGGGTGCGGTCGCATTCAAAATCAACGGCAAAACGACGACCATCGACGAGGTGATGAAGCAGGATCAAGCCAGCTTCTACGACCTCGAGAAGAAGAAGTTCGAGCTGATCGATCACCTCGCGAAAGAGCAGTACCTCGAGCAATTCTGGAAGAACTACGCCAAGGACCTCGGCAAATCGGTCGCCGAAGCGCAGAAGGTCTACGAAGAGAAGAACGTCAAGGTTTCCGAGAAGGAAGTTAAAGAGACGCTCGAGAAGTTCAAAGACCATCCGTCGCTCGCCAAGCTCGAAAAGAAAGAGCAAGAAAAGCAGATCCGCGACTACTTGACCGAACGCGGCAAGCGCGACGTCTATGACGGCATCGTCGACCAAGCGATCAAGAAGGGCGATCTCGTCGTTGCTTGGCCCGAGCCGGAAGAGCCGATCTATAAATTGACCGTCACCGGAGAAGACCAAGTTCGCTACGGTCCCGAAAACTCCGACGTCAAGCCGATCAGCTGCAAGACGGAAGACTGCGCGATCACGGTCGTGGAATATTCTGAGTTCCAGTGCCCGTTCTGCAGCAAGGTCGTGCCGGACACCAAGCGGATCCTCGCTGACTACAAAGGCAAGATCCGTTGGATCGTGCGCGACTTCCCGCTCAGCTTCCACGACCGAGCCAAGCCCGCCGCGATCGCCGCGAAGTGCGCCGCAGAGCAAGGCAAGTACTGGAACATGTACGCCCAGCTTTTCGACAACCAGCGCAACCTCGGCGACAGCGACCTGAAGAGCTACGCCGACAAGATCGGCCTCGACAAGGGCAAGTACGACCAGTGCGTGGCGAACCCGGCCCCGATGGAAGCCAAGATCGAGAAGAACATGCAGACCGGCATGGCGCTCGGCGTCTCCGGCACGCCGGCGTTCTTCATCAACGGCCGCCGCCTCTCTGGCGCGATGCCTTACTCCGAGTTCAAGCGCATCATCGACGACGAGCTGAGCGGCAAGAAGAAGAAGACCTAAAGCGTTGGGGCCCGTTCCCCGAAGCTTTTGAATCGACCCGGCTAGGCCGGGTCTTTTTTTTAACTGCATGAAATTACGAACGATTTCGGAACGCTCCTCAACTACCGGCTGCCTCGGGCCGATATTTGAAGAAGGCTAATTTACGCTGCGGGGTGTGCTACATGAGCCGTAAAGAGAGCAGGAAAAACGGGCGAATCAAGCTGGGCCACGAGCTCCGCGTCGTCATTCGCTCGATCGGCGCCGACGTTCGCTACGACATGGTGTCGCGCAACATCTCGCACACGGGCTTTTTCCTCGATTTCGAGAAGCCCGGCCGCTTTCCGTTCACCGCTGCTAGCATCATGGAAATTTGGCTCGAGCTCGAAGCTGGTAACACCATATTCTTTAACGGAAAAATGGCTCGCGTGGTATTCCCGGGCGACGAAGCCGCAAAAGAGACCGGCCCAGGCATCGCCGTCCGGATCGTCCAGATCGACACCAAAAACGAGAAGGCCTTGTTCGATTTCTTGGACCGTAAGGCCAAGGAAGTCCAAGATAAAGATGAAAACGTTGCCTGAGTTCCAAGTTTCGCTAAAGTTCGGCGCGCCGGATCCGACAAGTCCCCTGACTTTGGGTTAAAGCTCCAGAGTTTCCGGTGAAAATCTTCAGGTTAAGCATTAGAGGAAATCGGGTTCCCCCGCAGCCGCAAGGCGCGAAGGACCCACTCCCAAAGGAGTCCTCATGCTTAGCCTCATTGCCCGTCGCGCTCTCGAACTCGCGCTTGCTGCCACCGTGATGATGACTGCCGCCGTCGCCGAAGGCGTGACGCCGGTCTCCTTCATCAAAGATGCTGAGCAAATCGGTCAGGTCACCACCGGCGCTGCCGTTCGCGCTCGTGCCGATGTGCAAATCCGCCGCATCAAGAGCCTCTTGGTTTCCAAAGGCGCGCAAGACAACGACGCCGATTTCGACAAGTTGGAAAAACTGCAAAAAGATCTTCGCGGCCAGAACTAAGCTCCTCTCGCCCAATCTCTGGCATAATAAAGAGGTTGAGCGCAGCTACTTGAGGAGCAGGGCGGAATGAACTGGAAAAAGATGGCCATCCCCGACGGGGCGAAGCTTTTTAAGATCCACAACTTCACGTACATGCACAAAGGCGTGAACTTCCACCTCGAGGTGGACGAGTACATGGACGGCAACTTCAGCGGCCATGGCGAGCACTCGACGGACAAGAACACCGTCCTCGAGTCAGTCTCCGGCAAATGCATGGAAGACTGCGTCAACGCCTTGATCAAAAGCATCAAGAAATAAGCCATGAGCCTCGAGGTTGGTCTTGAGCGCCTAGCGGCCGCGCCGCGGCTTGCGGCGGCCTGGGGCCGCCTCGGCTTGCTGTGCAATCAGGCTTCGGTAGACCGCGAATTCGTCCCGGCGTGGGAAGTGCTGCGCCAAGTCGTCGGCGCGCGTTTGGTGGCGCTCTTCGGGCCGCAGCACGGCTTCGCCGGCACCGCCCAAGACAACATGATCGAGACCGGCCACACGCGGCACATCGCCACGGGGCTGCCGGTTTACAGCCTTTATTCCGAGACGCGCGAACCGACGCCCGAGATGCTGAAGGACTTGGACACGCTGGTGATCGACTTACAGATCGTCGGCTGCCGTATTTACACGTGGAAGTCGACGATCGCCGGCTGCCTCCGCGCAGCGAAGCGCGACAAAAAGCGCATTGTCATTCTAGATCGGCCGAATCCCGTCGGCGGCGTACTGCTCGAGGGTCGCGTTTTGGACGAGGACTGCCATTCGTTCGTCGGCCAATTTCCAACGCCGATGCGGCACGGTTTGACGGCGGGCGAGGCGGCGCGCTTTTTCAACCAGCAGATCGGCGCCGACTTGGAAGTCGTCGAGCTAAAAGGTTGGAAGCCGGCTAGCGTCATCGGCGACTGGCAACGGCCTTGGGTTTTGACTTCGCCGAACCTGCCGACGCCAGAGCCCGTCTACGTTTATCCAGGCACCGTCATGCTCGAAGGGACCAACATTTCCGAGGGCCGCGGCACCGGCTTGCCGTTCCAGCTGATTGGCGCACCGTACGTGAAATCCGGCGCCGAAGTCATAAAGCGCATTCACGACTTGATAGGCAAGCCCCCCGGTGTGCATCTCCGCGAGGCGGGGTTTGAGCCGACGTCGCAAAAGTGGGCGGGCAAGGTCTGCAACGGCCTGCAGATTCACGTCACCGCTCCGCAAGCGGTGCGTAGTTACGACCTGACCTTGGCAATCATGAAGGCTTTCATGGACGTCGGAGGCAAAGGCTTCGAATGGAAGGCGCCGCCATACGAATACGACCACGTGACTTTGCCGATCAAGTTGATCGTCGGCTCGAAGAAGGTCGAGGATTACCTCAGTCCCGGGACGTTCGACGTCAAGGACCCGTTCTGGCACGCCGGCATTCCGGAATACATCAAACGGGTCGAGCCGCACCTCTTGTATCAACGGACGCTGAAGCGCGCCGACTAGGCGTTCAGCCACGGGCCGGGATTGTGTGTCGCGCGCCAGTAGAGCCGCTCGATGCACGTCGCCGCGCGTTCCCAAAATTGGTGGCGCGCGACGGTGAGTCGGCAGAAAACCCGTCCCCGGCTTACCCGTCGCGCGTGAGTCGGCCTAAAAACGCCGGATCCGGGCGACATTGAGTTCGTCTTTACTTTGCCGGCGTCTTAGGGGCGAAGTACGGCCTTGCGCAGCAGGTAGTCCATTTCGACCGGCCGATAGTCCTCCCGATTGGACAGCTGAACGATCCAGAGGTCGTCGGTAGGCGCATAACTAATCAGATGCTGGATGCCCGGAACGCGACAGAATGATCAGGGGCCGCGTGCGGCGCGGCCAGACGAGAAAGGGGAACGATATCTGAAAGAGCACGGCAAAATAGCTGCCGAACAATAAAAGAACTTTATAAAAGATATTTTTATAAGTATTTACTATATGTTATAGATATATAACTCATAGAAATTTAAAAATTAGAACGTATTATATAGCAATAAAGCACAAATGCCCGATTGACCAAAATTTAAGGTCGGAAAATATACAATGACAGATTAATCTTTTATAACTATCGGTTATAAAACAGGATTGTGACTTTTGTAAAGTTTCAATATCGACCTACCGAAAGAGTATTTCAGATACTCAAACAATCTGGAGGACGTGTTTATGACGAAGGAATGGACCCTATGCCTATTGGTGCTGACTTTGACTGGTTGCGGCAAGGCAACGATGATGACCCAAACATCAAATCACACGGCGGCCAGCGAAGCAGCATCTGAAGCTATGCCTAGCAAGGGCGAGCCCCAGAACCGCTTTGATTTCCGGGCCGCCACCGCTCCAGGGCGATCATTCGATTTCGGTGTCACGAAAGCCTCGGACGGCAAGTCGACTTACTTTGACTCTCACTCAACCAACGTTTGGGAAGGACGCGTCGGTTTTAATACTTCCTTTGACCTTCCTGCCGACGGTACCGTTCTAGCTGCGCAAATCTGGGCGATTTCCAGCACAGGCACCGACAAGTCCTGGCGCGAGCCAGGCGATGACATTTGCGACCAACCAGGTCCGGTGCCGGATTCCAAAACTTGTCGCTCGGTCGGCGCCATTATCACTGTTGGAGAAGAAATCTCCAAGCTCGGACCTGCCGATGCGGAGGTCGCGGTCTTGGCCATATTGACCAGGGCCTTTCCAAGCGAAACGTTTCAAGTCGTAGCGGCGATGACAACGGAGGTCACTCCCACCGGCAACGACGAAACTCAGTCGATAGATCTCTAGACCGCCGATGGCCTCTTGCGCATGCTGATGCTGACGCCTGTGTCGACGCCCGATGTCCACGTCCAAGCTTTGACGTCGACGTAGGGTGCCCACGCCTACGCCGCAGGCCGACGTGAAACGAGCACGCCTTGGCTACCGCCGACGACCAATCTCCCCCGCGAACCTCACCCCGATTGAGGCTGACTGAGGCTCGTCTGGCGCTGTCTTTTGGATGACACAGGTTAAGCGTTCAGCCACGGGGCGGGATTGTGCGTCGCGCGCCAATAGAGCTGCTCGATGCGCGTCGCGGCGCGTTCCCAAGAATGGTGGCGCGCAACGTAGTCGTGACCCGCTTGGCCCATTGCGGCGCGGCGCAGAGGGTTGGCGAGCAGGTTCAGCGTCGCCTCAGCGAAGCCTTCAGCGTCGTCAGCCGTGACCATCGCGGCTAGGCTCTCGGGGCCAAGGCCACCGATCGCATAGGTCGTCGCCACGACAGGAAGTCCCTGCGCCATCGCCTCCAGGACCTTATTTTGAATGCCGGAGCCAGAGCGCATGGGAGCCAGCGCCACCGTCGCGCCGCGGAGGATCTCGGCGATGGACGGCACTTCGCCGGTGACCGTGATGCCGGGCTCCGCGGCGAGTTTCAACATCCAAGGCGGCGGCGACGCTCCCACGAGGTAAAGCTCGACCTCCGGGAGGCGCGCCTTCAAGAGCGGCCAAACTTCGGACGTCAGCCAGCTCACCGCGGCTTGGTTCGCATGATAGGCAAGGTTGCCGTGAAAAACGAGGCGCGCCGGCGCTCGTGCGGCGCCGCCAGGCAGCGCGTGCGGAATCACGACGCCGTTCGGGAGCACTTGAGTGTCCACTCCCGTGTGCACGCGATCGAGCTCCGACACGACCGTGCGTTGGGGGAAGCGCTCCGCCATCGCCGCCTCATAGCCCGCCAAGCGACGGTGCTCTTCGCGCACGAGGAGGCGCCGCCAAGGGGAGCGCGTTTCGCTCAGCTGGCGGCGAAAATTGAGCTCCATGGAATCGACGAGCTCGAGCACGACGCGACCGGCGAATGGGACCAGTTGCGGCGCCAGGCGGAGCAGCAACGAATGCACGACGTCGAAGTCGCCGCTCGCCAAGAGATGCTGCAAAAGCCCCGTGAGTTGGCGGGACTCGAAGTAGGAGACCTGGAGCGGCACTTCGCGGTTGAAGGCGCCTTGCACCGCGGCCAGGGCTCGTTCGACGCGCGAGGTTTGGATGACGTAAATTTTCTTGCAATACTTGGCGACCGGTGCGAGTTCGGCGGGACTGAGCGGGCGGTCGGCGAAGCTGACGAGGGTCAGTTCGTGCTGGCGCGAGAGTGTCCTCAGCCGATGATAGGCCACGACCTGGTCGCCTTTGCGCACCGGGTAAGGCCACCTAGGGCAGAGGAAGAGGACGCGCATCTCTACTCCCAGTCGGGGTTGGCACTCGTTGGACGAGGACGAAATTGCAATATCGATGCCGCGGCCTACCCCCAGTAGAAGCGCTCCGCCGTTTGGGCGTGGTCGCCAAAAGTTACCGATTTCCCTCAATTGCATACCGCAGCGACAAAATGGCGCGGTGCCCCGGGGCCTAATATCAACGGGATGCGGGGAGATTCGGGGCGAAAGCACTCCGCAGTTCTGGCATGAACATTGAAATGCGCGGCTAGAGCCTTTGCCAGCCGTGAGACCCAAATCTATGGGAAAAAAGCGCACCTTCATTGAAGCCCTGTTTCGCCATGGCATTTTGACGCATCTGCCGACGCGAGCGCGGTTGACGGTGCTTGCTTATCACCGGATCCGGGCCGCCGGAGCGTCGTCCGAGGACTATGCCTTCGACGAGAGCGTATTCGGACCCGACGAAGAACAGTTCGACGGTCAGATGGCTTGGCTGGCGCGCCATGCGGATGCAGTCAGCGAGGGCGACGTGCTCGACGCACTGGCCGGCAAGACCAAGCTGCCGAAGCGCGCCGTGTTGATCACGTTTGACGACGGCTACCGCGACAATTTCGATCTGGCTTTGCCGATCTTGAAGGCTCGTGGCGTTCCCGGTCTTTTCTTCATTGCTCCGGCGCTGATCGATCAGCGCCGGCTCGGGTTTTGGGACCAGGCCGCCTGGGCAGTGAAACACACGGCGGTCGTCCATTTGCGCGCGTCGGACCTCTTGCCGGCAGAGCTGGCGCTGGCGACCAATCCTCACCAAGCAGTGCGCGACGTGGCGAACTGGCTGAAGGGTGCGCGCGCCGCCGATCCTGATCAGGCTCTGAAAGAGCTGCGCCACGAGTTGAAGGTCGCCGCTCCCGATCAGGCGTTGGAAGACCGAGAATTGATGACTTGGGATCAAATCCGCCAACTCGCCGCCGCCGGCATGGGCATCGGTTCACACGGCCTCTCGCACCGAGTCTTGGCCGGTCTCTCGGAAGTGGAACAACGCCACGAATTGACCGAATCGAAGGCGCGTCTCGAACAGCGCCTCTGCCAAGACGTGCGCACCATCGCCTTTCCCTCGGGCTCGCGCGGTGCCTACACGAAGCTGACGCAGGCGTTGGCGGCCGAAGCGGGTTACGAAGGCTGCTTCACCTACGAAACGGGCGTCAACGATCCGTTGAAGCTCGACCGGGACGACATCCGCCGCTTGCCGGCCGGACCGAGCCCTGGGCTAGCAGCGTGCGCCGTGAAGGCGCCTTGGATCCTGGGGGACGCCTTTTATGGCTGACTCCCCCTGGTCGATCCTGATTTGCACCTACCGTCGGCCGGCGCTTCTGGCGGACTTACTGAATAGCGTGCGCAGGGAGCAAGCGGTGGCCGGCGCGCCGTCGTGCGCAGTGGTCGTCGTCGACAACGACGTGGCCAAGAGCGCGGCCACGGTCGTCGCTCAAGCTCAAAGCCACGGCTTGAAGATCGCCTATCACGTCGAGCCGATCGCCAATATCTCGCTAGCCCGGAATTTGGCGGTCGCCTCGGCGACGACCGAGGTCGCGCTCTTCCTCGATGACGACCAGGTCCTGCCACCCGGTTCGCTCGCGGTACTAAAAAAAATCTGGGAGGCGGTCGGCAGCCGCGCCGACGCTCTCAGTTTGAAGAAGGTGGCGCGTGCCGATGCGCCGCTTTCTCCTTGGCTCGGCGTCGGCAAAGACCTCGGAACGACCGACGCCGAACATCTCGAAGATTTGCCGCGCGGCGCCATGGGAACCGGCGGGTTCCTCTTTCGCCGCTCGGCGTTCCTAGGCCGCGGCTTGGCCTTCGACGCGAAATACGGCGAGCGAGGAGGCGAAGACGTCGATCTTTACCTCCGGGCGAAGGCTGCGGGGGTGCGCTTCCTCTTTTGCAGCGAGCCGTTCGTCGTCGAACGCTTGCCCGCCGAGCGAGCGACGCTGTCTTACGCGCTAAAATCGGCCGAGCGCAAGGGAGCTACGGACGCGCGCCTCGCGACGCGCATGCGGGGTGGTGCTCACGTCTTGAATGAGGGTGCCAAGGCCGGGCTTTTCCTTTTGGCGGCTTTGGCGCTCCTGATTCCCGCGGCCGTGTCAGGCCGGGCCCGCCTCGGCCACGCTCTTGTAGTTTGTGCCCGGCAGTGGGGCAAGCTCGGCGCTCTCATTGCGATGAAGCGTCGTTGGTACGAAAAGGTTTCGCCGCGGCCAGTGCTCATGCATTTGACTGGCGGCGGCCAGGACGGTGGCGCCGAGCGGTTGCTGGAACAGATGTCTCGGCATGCGGGCCGAGACCCGGCCGAGGTGATCTTCTTCTTCTACGATTGGCGCGGCGATCTTGCCTTCATCCGGGACATCGAGGCGCGAGGGTTCACGGTCGTGCGCCATCAAAAGAGACCCGGCGTCGACTGGGGACTCTGGCGCACTTTGGCCAAAACCGTCGCGACGCGCCGCGTTGGCGTCATACACACGCATGACCTCGGCGCGATGCTGCATGCCTCGGTCATGAGGCTGCTGTCGCCAAGCCTTCGCCTGGTCCATACCGAACATACGATCCACTACTGGATCGGCGTATCTCGTTACCGCGTGCTCTATCGCTTGCTCAGCGGGTTGTATCAGCATGTTGCATGTGTGTCGGACTTCGTGCAAAGCGAACTACGCCAAAAAGTCGGTGCGTCGCTCCGCCGGTTGACAATTGTACCGAATGGCGTCGACTTGACGTGGTTCCGACGCGACGAAGTACAAAATGCCACCGTCGGTGGGAAGTTGCGCTTGGCGAGTGTCGGCCGCGTCGACGCCAACAAGAATTTGCGGGAGGTCCTTGAGGCCATGGGACGCCTCTGCGCCAAGGGCTACGACGTAACGTTGGATCACGCGGGCACGGGCGACTTGGCTTTGGTCCATGAGCTGAAAGCGCTGGTTGCCGACCTCGGTTTGTCGTCGTCAGTGCGTTTCCACGGATTTCGCGAGGACGTCCGTCCTTTGCTCGCGAACGCCGATGCCTTCATCTCCGCTTCGCGCGTCGAGTGCCACCCCATTTCGGTGCTGGAAGCGATGGCCTTCGAGCTCCCGTGCCTGCTCAGCGACATTCCTCCACATGCGGACCTAAAGTCCATGGGGAACCGGCTTTTTTCGCTAGATGACGGCTCGATCGACGAGGCGATTCTGGCGGCGTTGGCCGACTCCTGCGGCGCCGAGCTGCGTCTCGCTGGACAAGCGGCGCGAGTCAACGCGGCGCGCTACTTTTCACTCGAAGTCATGATGAGTCGCTACGCCAAACTTTACGTCTAAGTTTCGAATCTATACTTACCCGCGCCTCAGCACTCCATCTTAGCACCAGAAAAATCCGGTCAAATTTGCGTACTACTTTTGTACCAACTGAATTTGCTGACTTTGCCTTGGTGATGACCGAAAAACAAGGTCTGGCACAACCGTTGCAAACGACGGCGACGTAACACGTCCCAACGGCTCTAGCCAGGTGAGCAAATGATGGAACAGCCAATCCTTCGGTCGGAAACCTCCGCGGCCTTCAAGTCGCCGTCGCCTTCTTCCCTGCAAATCGTCAAGATACCCGCCGTCGACCGCGGAATCTTGCTGCAAAGGCTGCTCGCTGGTTTGCTGTTGCTCCTAGGTCTCCCGGTCATCGTCCTCTGTGCTCTCGCCGTGCGCATCGCCTCGGGAGGCCCAATCTTCTATATCCAAGAACGCGTAGGCCAATTTGGCCGGACCTTCCGCATGATCAAATTCCGCACGATGATCATTGACGCCGAGGCCCGCACTGGCCCGGTGCTATCGTCCCCGGACGACCCGCGCGTCACGCCGATCGGCCGCGTCTTGCGAGCCACGCATTTCGACGAGTTACCGCAACTTCTGAACGTCCTAGCCGGTCAGATGAGTTTCATCGGCCCCCGTCCCGAGCGCCCGGACTTCGTCCGCGTCTTCCGTCGCGAAGTGCCTCGGTACGACGACCGGCACGTGGTTCGTCCGGGAATCACCGGTCTAGCGCAGATCTGCCTTCCCTATGATGCTGACCCGGCCGACAAACTGCGCTACGAACTCTTCTATATGAAGCAAGAGGCTGCCGGTCGGCGTCGTCTTGCCCTGTACGTCCTAGGTAAGACCGCTTTGAAGGCCGTCTTCGGCGTCATGCCGTTCGTCGACAAGTTGGTGAGCCGCGAGAGCGCGGCTCAGACGCCGATTTTTCGTCTGTCGCAAAGTTTCGTCAAGCAAAGATTCGGGCCTTCGGGTTCGCTGACTGAGTTGCAAAAGGCTAGAACTGTTTCACATTAGTTTGAGGGATTCGACATGAAAAACGTGTGGTCAACGGTCATTTCGGGAGCGTCGCTCGCGACTCTCCTCGCGGTTTCGACCGCCGCATCCGCAGCCGAGGTCAAATTGTTGCCTCCGCCGCAAGGCGCTTATCATGGCGTTTTCGCCGACCTTCCTGAGTTCCTGAACTCTGGCGACGCCGCGCAAGGCACCATCGCTTTTGAATCGCTGGTTCAAAAGCAAGTGGCGTTCTCGATCATCGGCGACAACTGGGTCAACGGCATCGCCTTCCCGCGTCGCGCGGTGCAAGAAGTTACCGACGCCGGCCGCATTCCGGTCGTCCACATCAAACCGTGGAGCTTGAAGCGCCGCGGTGTCGCCGCCGACCCGGTTTATGATTTCCGCCGCATCTTGGCCGGCACGTTCGACAACGACCTTCGCGCCTACGCGAAAGCCGTCAAGCTCTTCGCCAAGCCGATCGTCCTCGACTTCGCGCCGGAAGCCAACGGCGACTGGTACCCGTGGAGCGGCTACTTCCAAGGCGCCGGCGCATTGATCAACTACGGCGACCGCAACCTCGCCGACGGTCCGGAGCGTTACCGCGATACGTATCGCAAAATCGTGACCCTCTTCCGCGCCGAAGGCGTGGCTAACGTCACCTGGGTCTTCCACATGGTCGACCTGAACAAGCCGAACGTGGCTTGGAACACCATGGCTGCTTATTATCCCGGCGACGAATTCATCGACTGGTTGGCCGTCAGCGTTTATAGCGCCCAAGTCCCCGGCGACGCCTGGGAAGAGTTCACCGACCATATGGACATCGCCTACGCCGAACTGTCGGCTCTATCCGCCGACAAACCGATCGCCGTCCTCGAATACGGCACGATCGAAGATTCCGCCGCGGCGCTCCGCAAAGCCGACTGGGTTACGAACGCCTTATCCGCCGTGAAAGCCAACCGCTACCCTCGCGTCAAAGCGATGTCCTACTGGCACGAGAGCAGCTGGATCCGCTCGGGCGACAACAACATGCGCATCGACTCGAGCGTCTCCTCGCTCCGAGCTTACCGTAACGAAGTGGCTGATCCGTTCTTCGTCGGCGTGGCGTCGCTTACGCCCCGTCCGGCCGACACCGGCTGCCTCTGTGGTTTGGTCCCGACCCAAAGCGGCCAACAGGGCTGTTCGATCTGGAAAAACGGCGACGCGACCGTGCACGAGACTCGTTTCTTCAGCGAGTGCAGCCTGCCGGTTTGCCAGCAGCTCTTCTCGCCCGAGACGATCAACACGTTCTGCGGCGGCGCGGCCAACATCAAGATGTACCAACAGC
>JAYWBY010000413.1:0-4468 GCA_043781115.1 Pseudomonadota bacterium | reverse complement strand
CGCGACCCCGCCAAGCACGGGCTGAAGGACCTGGCGAACCTCATCCAGATCGGCGCCTCGCCGCGCGCTTCGATCAGCCTCGAGAAGGCGGCGCGCGTCAACGCCCTCATGCAGGGGCGCGCCTTCGTCACGCCGCAAGACATCAAGGACGTCGGCCTCGACGTGCTGCGCCATCGCATCATCCGGACCTATGAGGCTGAGGCGGAAAACGTCAGCACCGACGACGTCATCCGGCGCATTTTCGAGCGAGTCGACGTGCCCTGAGGCTTTTTGGGAGCGCCCCGTGCTGTCGCAAGACGTTTTAAAGCAAATCCGCGGCATTCAGCTGAAGGCCGGTCACCTGGTGACCGACGCCTTGGCCGGGAATTACTTGAGCGCCTTTAAGGGCCGCGGCATGGAGTTCGACGAAGTCCGCGAATACGTGCCCGGCGACGACGTCCGCACCATCGACTGGAACGTCACGGCGCGCACCAACACGCCGCACGTCAAAGTGCTCCGGGAAGAGCGTGAACTGACGCTGATGCTGATGGTCGACGTCAGCCCGTCCCTGGTCTTCGGCACGGGGACTAGACCAAAACACGAGCTCGCCGCCGAACTCGCGGCCGTCTTGGCCTTCCTCGCCATTCGCAACAATGACAAAGTCGGACTCATCGCTTTTTCGGACCATATCGAACAGTTCATTCCGCCGAAGAAGGGGCGTGGCCATGTTTGGAACATCATTCGCTCGGTCCTGACCCATCGCGCCACGGGCAAGAAGACCGACATTGCCGGCGCCCTCGACTATATGATCAACGTCGCGGAGCGGCGCTGCATGTGTTTTCTGATCTCGGATTTCTGGGCGGAAGGTTACGAAAAGCCTTTGCGCCACGTGGCGCGTCGCCACGACTTCATCGCCGTGCGCATCGGCGACCAACGCGAGACCAATCTGCCGCCGGCCGGCTTCGTCTCGTTCCAAGACTCCGAAACCGGCGAGGAGCTGGTCCTCGACACCAGCGACCCGACCGTTCGCGCGACTTACGGGCGCACGGCCGACGAGCGCGAGAAGACCCTCCAAAGCGTTTTTCGTCGCCAAGGCATCGACCACTTCACTTTGGGTACCGACTCCAACGTTACGACGCCGCTTTTGCAATACCTTCGCAACCGCGAGAGGCGGCGCCGATGAACGGCTTGCCTCACGACATTCGCGGTCTCTTGCCGTACCAAACGCCGTGGTGGGTGTACGGGCTATGGGCAATGGGTGGCATGCTCGTTCTGGCGCTGGCGTACTGGGCCTACAAATATTGGAAGAGCCGTAAGAAGCTGGCTGCGGAATTCCCCGTGGACCCCTGGGACGACCTCGCCGGCCGCCTTAGCGCCCTAAAGCCGCCCTTGCCCTTCGTCGGCAAAGCCCAGGAAGATTTCTTTTACCTATTGAGCCTGCTCCTGCGCGAAGGCGTGGAATTGCGCACGGGCATCCCGGCCACCGACCGGACATACAAAGAGTTGAAACTGCCTCTCCAGCAAAAGTTGCCGTTCGGCCAGACTGAGGTCGACGCCGTGCTCCGCTTTCTCGAGCGGGCCGACTGGATCAAATTTGCGGGCGTGCCGAGCGACGTCGAAGAAGCCACGGCGTGTTTGGCGACGGTCGAGCGCTGGGTACGCGACTTGAAACCCGCTCTCGTCCTCGACCAACCCTTCGTCGAAACGCCTTACGCCAAACCCAAGGAGGTCGTCAGCTCGCCATGAGACTAGTCGACCCCTGGTTTCTCGTGCTTTTGGCGCTTTTGCCCCTCCTTTGGTGGTGGTACCGGCGGCGGACCGTTTCGCTGCGCTTCGCTAGCCTCGGCGTGATGCGGCAGGTCGTTCGCTCGCGGTGGCGCGGTTTCCGGCACCTGACCTTTGCCTTTCGCGCCGCGGCCGTCTTCTTCGTCGTCGTGGGCTTGACGCGCCCCGAAGTCGGCAACAGCAAAAGCGAACGCCAGTCGGAAGGCCTCGACATCGTCTTGGTCATCGACACGTCGCGCAGCATGGAAGCCCAGGATTTCGTCTGGCGAGGCGAGCGGCCGACGCGGCTGAGCGTCGTCAAACAAGTCATCGCCGACTTCATCAAAGAGCGGCCGAGCGACCGCATCGGCATGGTCGTCTTCGGCACGGAAGCGTTCACGCAGGCACCGTTGACTCTGGATCACGACGTTTTGCTACGGTTTTTGAACCGCGTCCAGGTCGGCATGGCCGGCGACGCGACCGCCATCGGCGACGGCATCGGCACGGCCGTGCACCGGTTGAAGGACGTCGAATCGAAATCGAAGGTCGTCATCCTCTTGACTGACGGCGGCAACACCGCCGGACGGCTCGATCCCTTGGCCGCGGCCCAGGCGGCGAAGGCGATGGGAGTGAAGATTTACGCCATCGGCGTCGGCTCCGAGGGCGAGGTGCCCGTCGTCGTCAACGGTCAGGTGCAAGTACAGAAGGTCGACATCGACGAAGAGCTTTTGAAGCAAATGGCGAAGACCACCGACGCCCAATACTTCCGCGCCACCGACACTGAGACCTTGATCAGCGTCTACGACACGATCGACAAGCTCGAGAAGACCAAAGTCAAAATCCAAACGTTCGCCAGCTACGAGGACCGCTATCAGCCCTTCGTGCTCGCTGCCTTGTTGTGCGTCCTGGCAGAATTTTTGGTGGGCGTCAGTCGTTTTCGGAGGATTCCGTGATGGAGTTCGCCAAACCGGAAGCTCTGCTCCTTCTCTGGCTCGTGCCGGTAGGTCTCGTGCTTTACGGTCTGGGTCTGGCGCGCCGGAGAAAGCGCTTGAGCCTCATCGTCGGCCGTACGGCTCTGGCCGGCATCGAGTTGAAGAACGGCCTCAGCTGGGCGAAGGGCGGCATGCTCGGGTTGGCGCTCGCTCTGCTGGTCGTGGCTTTGGCCGGGCCTCGTTGGGGCTTCGACTGGCAGGAAGTAAAACGCCGCAGCAGCGACATCGTCATCGCCGTGGACTTGTCGAAGAGCATGCTCGCCCAAGACATCAATCCAAGCCGAATCGAGCGGGCTAAGAGGGAGGTGCTCGACCTACTAGACCTTCTGCACGGCGACCGCATCGCGCTCGTGGCCTTCGCCGGCGACGCGTTCGTGCAGTGCCCGCTGACGGAAGACTATGCGGCGGCGCGCATGTTCATCAATTTCTTAGATACCGATTTGATCCCTGTCCAGGGAACCGACCTGGGCAAAGCCGTCGACACTTCGCTAAAAGCCTTGCTGGACGGGAGTCCCGAGACGACCGAGGGGCGCGCGATCATCCTCATCACGGACGGCGAGGACCAAGAGGGCAACGCCGAAAAGGCCGCCTCCGCGGCGAAGGAGAAGGGCGTAAAACTCTACACGATCGGCGTCGGCAGCGCCGAGGGTGCGCCGATCCCGTTGCCCGAGGGGGGCTTCAAAAAGGACAGTGGCGGCAACCTCGTCGTCACCAAGCCCGACGAAACGATTCTGCAGAAAATGGCTTTGGCGACAGGCGGCATGTTCGTTCGCTCCGTGGCCGGCGGCATGGATTTGAAGAGAATCTATCAAGAAGGCATTCGCCAGAACGTGGCGCAAAACGATTACCAGGCCACGAGAGAAAAGCTTTGGCATGACCGCTTTCAGTGGTTCTTGCTGGCGGCGCTGCTGCTTTTGCTCGGGGAGTTCTTCTTGGCGGACGTCAAACGCGCGGCCGTCGTCGCCATGGTGGCTTTGACGGTCGCCGCGCCGATCGCCGAGGCGACGTCGCTGCGCCAAGCCCACAACGCCTATGAGGCCGGCGATTTCTCCACGGCCGACCAGGGCTTCAGCGAAGCCGAGAAGTCCGAGCCAGAGGCCGTTGATCACACCTACAACAAAGCCGTGAGCCAATTTCGCGAGGGCAAACTCGAAGACGCCGCGACCAATTTCGCCAAAGTGGCGGAGGCGAAGGACAAGCGCCTCGCCGAACGCTCCTACTTCAATTTAGGGAATACTCAAGCGGGCCTGGGTAAGGAAGAGGAGGCGATCAAAGCTTACGAGAACGCCCTGGAGCTAGACCCGAACGACAAGGAAGCCCAAGAAAACCTGGCTTACGTGAAGCAGGAAAAGCAGAAGAAAGATCAACAAAAGCAGGACAAGAACCAGGATCAGAAAAAAGATCAAAAACAAGATCAAGACAAGCAACAGGACCAGCAGAAACAAGATCAGCAGAAACAAGATCAGCAGAAGCAGAAGCAGGATCAGCAGAAGCAGGATCAGCAGAAGCAACAGAGCGAAGACCAGAAAAATAACGACAGCAAGAGCCAGCAAGACCAGCAGAAGCAAGACCAGCAGAAGCAAGACCAGCAGAAACAGGACGGCCAAGAGCCGCAACCAAACCAAGACCAGAAGGACCAAGAGCCAAATCAAGCGAACGCTCAGGCCGGCAAGGAGTCTCGCCCCCTGACCCAAGAAGAGGCGGAAAAGCTTTTGCGCTCGGTCGACGACAAC
>JAYWBY010000412.1:0-4469 GCA_043781115.1 Pseudomonadota bacterium | reverse complement strand
GCGGAAGCTCGGAAACTGGTTCGCCTTCGTCGCCGTCGTCATGGGGCTGGTGACGTTGTCGCAGGCGTTCTTTGGTTGGAAGCTCTCTGGTTCGCATTTCGAGGCGGCCGGTCCGAGGGCGCAGGGATTCTATTCTCACCCGCTGACGCTCGCGTACGTGGCTCTGGTTCTCTTTCCACTCGGCTGCGTCATGGTCGCGCGCCAACCAAAAAAACTGGTCGGCTGGCTGACCGCCGGCGGCTTTTTCGTGGCCATCGCCACCAGCCAGTCGCGAACGGTGGAACTCGTGGCGCTCGCCGTGATTCTCTTCAACGCTCTGTTCATGGTGAAAAGCCGCGTTCGTTGGCTCGCCGCGGCCGTGCTTTGCGTCGGCATGCTCGGCACGTATTTCACCAACAATCCGGTCAGCCGGCGCTTCCACGAGACCCTCGAGCACCATGACGTGCGCAGCGACTATGCCGACGACCGCCTGGCCTTCTGGGAGGCCAACTTCAACATGTGGCGGGAACGCCCGGTGCTCGGGCACGGCGACGGCTTGGACACGGAGTATCGGCACCGTTTTTACAAGGAAATCGGGCTGGGAACCTTCGACAGGCAGTACGAAGCCCACAACATGTACTTGCAGGTGGCCGTGAACGGCGGCTTGCTGGCCCTGGCGTCGTTCCTATTTTGGTTTGGGTGGTACTTCAGAAGGTCGGCATGGCTGGGGCGACGAGGGTCGTTCGGCGGCATCGCGTCGCTAGAAACGTTGAGCGCCTTTTGCGTCGCGGCGATCACACAGAACGCCTTCCAAGACAGCGAGGTTCGCTACGCACTGACCTTGCTGACGGTCGCCCTTTGGCTGTTGCGCGACGATGAGCCCGAAATAGGTTAGAATTAAGGCATCTGCACCGCCGTTGGAGGATGACCATGGCTCTCCGTGCCTTTTTTCCGCTCGTCGTCGCGTTGGCATTTGGTCTCGGCGGATGCAAGACGCCCGAGTCTGGCAGCGCGGTCAAAGGTGACGAGGTAGCCCCGGTTCCGGCCGTCGCCAAAGTCTCAACCCTCGCCGACCTCAAGGCGAAGACGGCCGACGAGCTGTTCGTGATGTTTCGCGACGCCAACGGCGACATCGACATCCCCATTGGTCACGGCACCGGCTACCCGATCTTGATGGCGCAAAACACGACGCTGAACGCCCTTGCCAACAAAGTTTGGGGCGGCAAGGAGTTCAAAAAGGACGTCGGCCCGGATGGGGCGGAAGTCGTGACGCTAAAGAACTTCATCGGTCCTTTGACGGTGATCCGCGCCAAAGTCTTCAAGGGCTTGATCAGCGACGCGCGCCCGACACTGTCGGATTCCGTCATCGACTCCCGGCCGTCGATCGTCTTGAATTACTCAGACGTGACGATGGGCGCGTTGACGCCCTTCAACCGCATCGTCGACGAGATTCGCGTGCTGAATCCGGAGACGAAGCTCTATCTCGGCCGGGCGTTCCTGGGCGAGACCTTCGTTTGCTACTTCGCGCTGCAATTCACCGACTAGCGAGCGCCTTCTCGACGGCGGCGAGCGTCGGCTCGATCTCCTTGAGTTTGAGACCCTGAGCCAAGACGGCATCGGGGTCTTTCAACATGTGACCCGTCAGGATCAAAACCACGGAGTCGGCAGATTTGATGACACCCTCGGCAACCAGACGCTTGGCGCCGGCGAGAGTGCAGGCACTGGCTGGTTCGCAGCCGAGACCGGTGCGGTCTATCGCGGCTTTGGCGGCCATGATCGCCGGGTCGTCGACCTCGGTGACGACGCCCTTTGTATCCGCCATGACGCGAACCGCTTTGGCATAGTTGACGGGATCGCCGATGCGGATGGCGGTGGCGACGGTTTCGGCACGGACCTTGTGCTGTTTGGCGAAATTTTCTTTGTAGCTGAGATAGAAGGGGTTCGCCCCTTGGGCTTGGATCGCGGCAATGCGCGGCATCTTCTTGATCCAGCCTGCGGCGTGGGCCTCGGCCAAGGCTTTGCCGAAGGCGCTGGTGTTGCCGAGGTTGCCGGCGGGGACGACGATCCAATCGGGCGCGGACCAGGCCAATTCCTCGAGAATTTCGAAGATGATCGACTTTTGGCCTTCGAGGCGGAAAGGATTCAGCGAGTTGACGAGGTAAAGGCCGAGTTCCTTCGCGGCTTCCTGCACGAGCGTCATGGCTTGGTCGAAGTCGCCCTTGATACTGAGGCAAGTCGCGCCGTAGCCGACGGCTTGGGCGAGTTTGCCTTGCGTGATCTTGCCTGCGGGAATGAAGACGACAGCGCGCATGCCGGCTTGGGCGGCATAAGCGGCGAGGGCGGCGCTGGTGTTGCCGGTAGAGGCGCAGGCAACGGCGGAGAGGCCGAGGCGGCGGGCCTGGGAAACGGCGACGGTCATACCGCGGTCCTTAAAGGAGCCGGTCGGGTTCTCGCCTTCGTGCTTCAGGCGGAGATTCGCGATGCCGCAATAAGTCGACAGTGCGTCACGCGTGTAGAGCCGCGTTCGGCCTTCGGGGTGGGTGACGACGTGCGCCGGATCGAGATCCAAAATGGCTTCGCGGAACTTCCAGACGCCGCTGACGTCGATGGGCTCAAAGCTTAGGTTGCGTTCCTTCAAGAGCGCCGGCGTCAGCAAACGAATGCGGGACGGATCTCTTTCGACCGAGAGGAGCGAGCCGCAATTGCAGTGGTAACGCACTTCTGTGATGGCGAATTTGCTAGCGCATTTGATGCATTGCAACCATTCGCCGGAGATTGGCGCCGTGGCTTTCGTCATAGGGCGTAAGCTCCTCGGGTGGCGACGCGACCGACGTGGCTGGTCGCCGTCATGGGGAGAAATTCAGGAATCATGGCTTCGGCCGCCGCTTGCGCTTCGGCCTTCGATGCCGCGAGGGCGAAGAGGGTCGGACCGGCGCCGCTGATCGAACAGCCCAACGCGCCGGCGGCGAGCGCCGCCTTCTTGACGTTGGCGAAGCCGGGGATGAGCGGCGCGCGCCGCGGTTCCGCGTAGTGATCGACGAGCGAGCGGCGGGCGAGTTCGTGGTTCCCAGTCATGAACGAGGCGACGAGCGCCGAAGTATTAGCCATTTGCGCGACGAATTCGCCCTGGTTGACGATCCCCGTCAAGACGCTGCGCGCTTTCTTGGTCGAGAGCTGCATGTCGGGGCTGACGACGGCGACCCACCATTCGCCCTTGAGCGGCAGGCAAAAGACATCGGCGGAGTAAGTATCGCGGACGAGGGTCACACCGCCGAGGAGGCAGGGGGCGATGTTGTCGAGATGGCGACCGGCGACCGATTCTTCGCCGTCGAGGGCGGCTTGGAGGATGACGCCTTGGTCGACGTTCTTGCCGGAGGCCAAAACCGCGGCAAAAGCGCCGCCGACGCTCGCCGCTGCGCTAGCGCCGAGGCCTCCTGAAACGGGCAGGCTGCGGTCTAGGGTCAAGATGACGTTGCGCTTGTCACCGATGCGTTTCAGCAGCGACAGGGCGGCGACGACGGCACAGTTCTTCTCCGGTTCGCGGGGAATGGAGTCGGCGTGGCGGCCGATGACGGCGTCGACGCGGCTCGGGCCACTCGTCAGCTCGATGGTGATCTGATCGCCAAGGCCCTCGACGGCGAGGCCCAGCACGTCGAAGCCTGGGCCGACGTTGCCGACACTGGCCGGCGCGAACACCGTCGCTCGCGTCATGATTTGGTCCCCTTGCGGCGCGGCATTTCGGCTTGGCGTTCACCGGCGGCGGCGATAGCGAGGATGTCGTTCAGCACGCCGGCCGCCGTGACTTCGGCTCCGGCGCCGGGACCGCTGACGATCAAGGGATTCTTGTCATAGCGGCGGGTCGTGACCGTTACTTGGTTGTCGGTCCCCTTTAACCGGCCGAGCGGCGAATCGGCCGGCACGGCCTCGATGCCGACGGCGACACCGTCCTTGGCAATTCGCGCTACATAGCGCAAGACTCGACCGTCCCGCTTGGCCGCCGCGACGCGGTTCGTCCACTCTTGGTCGTGCTGGCGAAGGCCGTCGATGAAGGTTTTGGGGTCGTCGTGGCTGGCGCTCTTCGGGAAAAGGGCTTCGACCTTGAGGTCGCCGAGTTCCAAGCGAATGCCTAAGGTGCGCGCCAGGATCAAGGCCTTGCGCGCCACATCCATGCCGCTCAAGTCTTCCCTCGGATCGGGTTCGGTGAAGCCGAGCGAGTGAGCGCGGCGGACGGCTTCTGAAAAGACGGAGCCGGCTTCGAGCTCGGTCATTAAGTAACCGAGCGTGCCCGAGAAGCAGCCCAGGATCACTTTGATTTCGTCGCCAGCTTCTTTGAGCTTGGCGATGGTGTCGAGGATCGGTAGGCCGGCGCCGACGGTTGCTTCGTAGCGTAGGAAGACGCCGTTTCTTGCGGCCGTCGCGAAAAGATCGTCGAATTGATCCTGGGCGACGGCGAGCGGCTTTTTGTTGGCGACGACGACGTGCCAGCCGGC
>JAYWBY010000411.1:0-4471 GCA_043781115.1 Pseudomonadota bacterium | reverse complement strand
AAGAAGCTGCTCGCTGAACGCCGGCGACGTCTTGACCGACGGAGAGGACGTTCGTGGCGACGATCCGGAAGCGACCAAGGAGGAGGCGCGGATGCCGGATTTCGGTCTAACGTTCACTTCCGTGCCCTCGCACTGCGACCTTCCGCGCGGCGAAGGCGACGTCTATCACCTGACCTTCCCGACCTGGGAAGCGTCGGACTTCACACTGACCGAAGGACCCGCGTCCGCGAATTGAGCACCTGCCGACCGACCCGCGGTTTGATCAATTGTCCGTCCTGGCGAACGCCGAACAAATGACGAACTGGATTCTCGAGCCGGACCACGGCACGACGCTCGGCTGCGGTCCGATCGACTTGCTTTTAGTTCAAACTACTGTGACCTCGAAAGGAGTATCGGCGGATAACGCCGCCTATACGCCGCCGCAAAGCAACGAAAGTGGTCGGGCGAGCGTTCAGATGGTAAGCTTTCGACTAGCCGCCATCCAGTACCGCAGCGCGTGAGAAAACGTGGTCACCCACTGCCTCACAGGGGCGTGAGGTAGGACGTTTTCGACGAGGTGCGTCGAGATTTCCGACATTCTCTTGGCGCAGCACGAGCGACAGATGCCGCGCTTTTTACAGGAAAACGCGACGGGCAATTTTTCGCCGCAGCCGTCACACGAAAGGATGACAAAGCCGTGGTCGAGAATGCCGCATCGGAAGAATGCCTCCATTTCGCGGACGACGTAGTTTGGCAGCTGCGTGCGTCTCTCGTCGGCCTGCCGCTCGGCGTGCCAAGGTTCCCACTCACGCGCCAAAACCTGGTAAAGAAGCGTCCGCTCGGGCTGATGGCGTTGATAGGTAAACGGGCGGAAGGCGGCGTCGGCGACGTCCATAGGCAGGACGTATGCAATGAACGGAAGTCGCTTGGGAAAGGACATGGCAGGCGATAGACGGACGTCGGGCGAGGACCTGCCGGCTGAGTGCTAGCTGTAGTTGGTCGTCCCTGCCGCCTGAGCGTTTGTCGTTCCGACCGAAGAACCGGAACGGCCGCCGGCTCCGCCTGCCGTGTTCGTCAATGCACCAGTGCCGCCTTGAGCCAATACGGTGCCACTGCTACTAAACCAGGTGTCGCCACCGTCTCCACCATTGCTGTTGTTGGCCGACGTGCCACCTGCCCCAAGGGAGTAGCTGACACTCGCGCCCGACGTAACCGCAACGTTTGCTATCGCTGTATATGCGCCACCACCACCTTGCACGCCAGATGCCTTGCCTGCCCCGCCGCCGCCACCGCCCCAAACCTGGATAGAAACCAAATTGTTCACACCGCCCGGCGCCGTCCACGAACTTCCCGAAGAAAGCGTGGTGGTCACGAGATGCTTGTGTCTCCAAAAAGCAGCTCCTGAAAACTGCGCAAATGAGGGCCTCGACACCAGCAGACCGGTGACTGCACAAACGGCAATCAGGAAAAATGATGCGCTCGCCTTCAAGTTAGTACCCTCTCAATAACCCGGAATCCCAGCTGAATCGGAGTTCTGTCCTGAGTCTGCTCGGCAACGATCATGGCGCTCGAGTGAGCTTGCCCTAGGTCAACGGTTGAAAAGGAGATACGCCACTGGCCTTGAAGGCGAACTTTCTCCGATATTCCGGGATTGGTCAGAACCAGGAGTGCACCTTGCGTATGCCCTATTCGGCGAAGTACGTCCGCCAGCTTGGCCAGCAAATGTGGGCAGACGACGGGAGTCCTCGTCGACATCAAGTAGGCAGTATGAGCCTCCATTGCTGCGCAGACTTGAAACGAAGTAGGAAGGCGACCGAATTTGAGAGCTGCGAATGCCGCGTAAATCGCGCAGCGTATGCGCTGCGGCGGTTGGTCCCGCGGGGGATTCTTCGATGTTGGCGGAATCGGTCTTTTCGCAAGAATTGTCGGTTCAAGATCAGACAGTCAGCAAGGCCCTCTATTTTGACCTCAAGGCCCACTTTGCAGAAAATAGCGATGCCGTTGCCTGCCTCTCGGCCGGAGGCATCAATCAAGCGAGCACCTCGTGCAAGGTCAATGGCATTTACTGCACGGTCCTAACCCAAAAAGCTTGGGTATTGCGCAACAATAACTCGTGGAAAAAATGGGTGCGGCGAGTCCCCTGATTTGCCAATACCCTAAAAGACCAAAACGTAAAGCCTGAGGCCGATAGCACAGGCAAACTCTATCGCATCCTCCGCAACCCTTCGGCGACGGAGTTTTTGGAGCTAAACAACGGTCAGGTCACTTCCAAGTCGTACTCCGCTTCGGGCATCGTGAAATTGGAAGACGTCGATCTAGCCGAAAACCTAAGGGAATTTTACGCCGGTATCTGTAGCCCGAATCTACGAGATTCGGCGGATGAAGAAATGATTTTCAAGTAGTCTGGCGCCGGGTCGACGAGTCGATGGCGTCGTCATGAAGGTCGGAACCAAGCTAAAAGCCGAAGACAATTGCCATACTTACCCATGCACGCAAGGCACCGGGCTGTCCTGCACTGAAATCGCCTGCGTGCCGAACTGAGGCGCCGGGCGGCCTCGCCGTTCCCGGCGTGAGAACGGTATTTAGCCGGAACGACGCATTTGCCTGGCTCTGCGATTAGGCGTGGTATGCTTGATAACTTGGACGCATTGTCCTGCTGTCAATGACTTCCCCAGCTGCCAAGACTTCTGCAAAGCGGCCATGGACCTCAATGCTGAAAAAAACTCCAAGTTTAGCCATCGCTACTTTGCGCGCCGCGTAAAGTGGCCGGTCTCCCTTCATCTGGAGCCTGCTCTTCGACGAGTCTTAGGGACTTGGGAACCGGCTCCTGTGCTCAGTATTCCGGATCCGCCTGAAGTGTGACTCCCACTTCGTCATTCCCGAAGCCGAATGCCGAACCGGAGTTGTTGGGGGGGCTTGTCATTTTTTCCGATGCTCAAGCTATTGCAACAAGAGCAAAATATGAAGGCGAAAAAATTCGTCCAATGCGACGATTTGAGCGACGGCGCAGCCCGCTTCGCCTCGTTTAATTAGCTCAGACCAAGGGGCGTCCGGCTCGACGGAATGACTATAGACGACTTGGTAAATGTTCTCGACGATCTCCTCGCGAGAATGGTGCCTGCGGGGACCGTGACGTAGCCCGGCTGTCGCCTCTTGGCTTCGGCCACATCAACATGCTTGGCCGCTACTCGTTCGCCGTGCCCGACGCCGTGCGCCGAGGCGAGCCGCGGCCGCTTCGAGGGCCCGGCGATGACGCTCAAAGGGCCGACCCCTGACGGCGCTGACGCCGGACTTCGGTCGTGTAAGAAATTTCTTGTCCGGACCTGAAGATCCACTCAGAGCTAGTCGATGAGTCGCCACCGCCTCGCGCAAGGCAGCGGTGCATGAGAGTTTAGCGGCTGGCGTCGTCGAGCTCGCAAGTCTCGATGTCGGTTTCGCACACGTTGCGAGCGTCGCCGCCGCCTTGTCCCGGGTAAACGCAGCGCTCAAAGGTACGGGAGATTTGGCTGGGATTCGAGAGGTCGTACACCGCCGGGTTCGACCCGAAACGGCGCACAGCCGGCACGTCGGCGACGTGAAAGACGTCGAGCGCGAGGATTGGCGCTTGGAAGTCGTAGTTGGCGACGCGACCGAGGTAGCCGCCGGCCGGCGTTACGACCACGACCTTTTGCCCGTCGATCACGAGGAAGTCGTGGAATGTCTTGTGCACCGAGCGGTCGATGCGCGTGCCGGTATAGCTGCAAGTAAGCTGTTTTCCCGTGAGCTCGTCGGCATGGCCGAGAGTCGCGAACGTCAAGCTGCCAAGGAGGGCCAAGGCCCAAGTCCATGTGTTCATACGATGCTCCATTCAGATCGGTTTGTGTGCGATCAGGTAGTTGACCCGCGCCACCTTAGCACGGTCACCCGCCGCGTGTATCCAAAGCGGCAACTAATGGCGCCGCCCTTTGCCAGCCTATACGCTGTTTCCTCAACTCCCGTAAGCTGCTTTACAGGACATCAGTGTTTCCAAATTGGAAACCAAGGGCGCTGCCGGGCTGCCGGAAGAGTACGCCGGCGGGAACTGGGGGAGCTTCCGCCAGCGCTACCAGGCCCCTACTTGGGCTTAGCTCGTTACCCCGGGGTGTAATCGGCCGCCGAGGCGGCGGCGAAACGTCGGTTTTTGTGAATTAACTGGGAACTCGTGACCAAATTGGATGTTTGTTACGACTATCCGCCATAGGAGACAGCTCGCCAGGGAGTACACCACGGTCAGCCCGATGCCGGCGTGGGCGATGGTCGAGGCTTTGGCTTTGTCGTCGCGCCACTCGGCAACGTGCTTCAACACCGAGAAGTTGACGCCGAGCATGCTCAACTGGCTCGTGACGAAATAGAGAGCCGTCACCTGATTGAAGACGCCGAGCACCAGAGGTCCATCGAGGCGACCGATGAGGCTGTTGGCAATCAGGCCGCTGACGGCGAGGACGCCGACGCTCGCCAAATTCCAAATGATGTG
>JAYWBY010000410.1:0-4485 GCA_043781115.1 Pseudomonadota bacterium | reverse complement strand
TTCGCTCGTTGCCGAGAACCGGATGTCCGGGTTGCGCTCTTCGAAGAGGCGCAGCTGCCACGTCTCGGCGATCAGGATCGCCGGGTTGTCGTACTGGTCTTTGCAGATGTTCTGGCCGTTGGTCTGAATGAACTTCTCCAGGACGTCCGGCTTGTCGGAGGCGATCCAGCGGGCCATGGAGAAGGCCAGGGGATGAAAGCGCGCTTGGACGCCGTACTCGGCCAAGATCCGGTAGTTGACGACCTCGAACTGCAAGACGCCGACGACGCCGAGGTACTGGTCGTTGGAATGAATGGCACGGAAGACTTGGACGGCCCCTTCTTCCGACAATTGATCGAGGGCCTTCGCGAGCTGCTTGCTCTTCAACGGGTCGATCAGCTGCACGCGCGCGAAGTGCTCGGGTGCAAAAACCGGGATACCGGTGAAGTGCAAACTCTCGCCTTCGCTAAGTGAGTCCCCGATCTTGAAGACCCCTGGGTCATGGATGCCGACGATGTCGCCGGCGAAGGCTTCGTCGACAAGGCTCCGGTCCTGGGCCATGAACTGCGTCGGCCGACCCAGCCGCATCTCGCGCTCGAAGCGGACGTGGTAGGCCTTCATGTTGCGCTCGAAGCGGCCCGAGCAGATGCGCATGAAGGCGACGCGGTCGCGGTGCGACGGGTCCATGTTCGCTTGGATCTTGAAGATGAAGGCCGAGAACTTGCCTTCGTACGGGTCGACGCGGCGTTCGACGCAGACGCGGGCCAAGGGCGGAGGCGAGATCTCGATCAGGGCTTCGAGCAGCGTCTGCACACCGAAATTGTTGATGGCGCTGCCGAAGAAGAGCGGCGCGAGCTTGCCGTCCAAATACGCTTGGCGGTCGAAGGTGTCGCCCGCTCCCGTCAGCAGTTCGACCTCGTCGCGGAGACTTTGGGCCAGCTCGGCGCCGAGCTCGGCGACGACTTCTTCGCTATCCAAGTCGACGCTGTTGAGTTTCACCGGCCGGGCGCGGTCGGCGTTCTTCTCGAAGATCAGCAGCTGGTTGGTGATCCGGTGATAGACGCCGCGGAAGGACTGTCCCATGCCGATCGGCCAGGTCACCGGGTAACAGCGGATGCCGAGCACCTTCTCGATCTCGTCCATCAAGTCGAAGGGGTCGCGACCGTCGCGGTCCATCTTGTTGACAAAAGCCATGACCGGCGTTTGACGCAAAGCGCAAACTTCGAAGAGCTTCTTCGTCTGGGTCTCGACGCCGTTGGCGGCGTCAATCAGCATCAGCGCCGAGTCGACGGCCGTCAGCGTCCGGTAAGTGTCCTCGGAGAAGTCCTGGTGACCAGGGGTGTCGATCAAATTGATCTCAAAGCCGCCGTACGGGAACTTCATGACCGAGCTCGTCACGGAGATGCCGCGCTGCTTCTCGATCTCCATCCAGTCGGAGGTCGCGAACTTCTTCGACCTCTTCGCCTTGACGGTGCCGGCCATTTGAATGGCGCCGCCGTAAAGGAGCAGCTTCTCGGTCAGCGTCGTTTTGCCGGCGTCAGGGTGCGAGATGATGGCGAAGGTGCGCCGCTTGTCGATGTCGCGGCTTAATTCGGATTTCATCAGGTGTACTTCACTCTCGCGGTGGCCGGGGCGACGACGACGAACCGGGCGTCGTCTTCCGCTTTCAACTGGAGCGGCATGGCCTGGTGCGGCAGGAGCGCCGACTGTCCTTTGGAGAGCGGCACGCCGTGGGCGACGAGGCGCCCTTTGAGTACCACTAGAGCTCCGTAACCGCCAAGGATTTCCAGCGCCAACGGGGCGCCGCGCCGGAGCTCGACGGAGCTGACTTGGTAGTAGGGATTGGCGGGGAAAGCCTCGACTTTGGCTCCCGAAGGCAACTGGTCGACCCGAGGCCGACGACGCAGGCTTTCGGCGTAGGCCGGCCCCACCTGCGACCTCGGATCGATCAACGGTAGGGCCTCGTCGAGGTGAAGTTCTCGCGCCTTCCCGGTCTTTGGGTCAAGACGGCCCTCGGCGTCGTATTTTCGACCCCAGTCCCAAAGACGGTAAGTCTTGCCGCTCTTGCCGGGGACGATCCTTTGGGCTTCCAGCAGCGTCACGCCGCCACCGATCAAATGGGCGACGCCCGGTTCGATTTCGAAATAGTCCCCGACGGCCACCGGTTGGAAGTACAGCGCGTCTTTCGCGGCGTCGCCGCTCGTCAGGATCTTGCGGAGTGCGTCGCGGTCAAAGCTTTGCTTGAAGCCCAGGTAAATACCCGCGCCAGGCTCCGCCGCGAGAATGAGCCAGGACTCGGGCTTGCCGCATTCGCCGGCCTTGAGATTCGGGTCTTTGTCCGGCGGGTGAACCTGGAGCGACAGCGCATCGGCGGTGTCGAGGAGTTTCACCAATATCTCGCAGGAGACGCCGCGGGCGACGAGGTCGGGCGACAAGATCGGCGCAGCGTTTTTCTCGACCAGTGCGAGCAGCTCCTGGCCGCCCGCCGCTAGGCGGGAGGGAAACACCGGGTCGCAGGAAAATTCCCACGATTCGCCGATCGCCAAGCCCGCGGCGCCGGTCACCACGGCGTCTTTGTAAAGCCGGCCGATGCGGTCGCCGGCCCAAGGCGTGCGACTGAGCGGCGTGAAGTTGTTCGCGGCCAGCGGCACCGGGCCGGAAAGAACGGGCGGGCCGCCGGTCATTTTTTGTAGTTCGCAGGGAAAAGCAGGCGCTCGCAGAGCTCGATCAACGTGTGAATGACCTTGATGTGTAGCTCTTGGACGCGGTCGGCATAAGGCGTCGTCGCCGGAGTCGCGATGTGCAAATCGGCCAAACTGGCAAGTTTCGCGTCGACCTTGCCGGTGAGGGCGATGACCTTGACGCCGGCTTCGCGGGCGGCGGCGGCGGCCTTCAAGACGTTGGCGCTCGAACCGGAGGTGCTGATCGCCAAGAGGACGTCGCCGCTCCGGCCGTGCGCTTCGATGAATCGCGAGAAGACTTGATCGAAGCCGAAGTCGTTGGCCGCGCAAGTCAAATGGGCCGGGTCACTGATTGCGACGGCAGCCAGCGCCGCTCGGTCGCTGCGAAAGCGCCCCGACAGCTCTTCCGCGAAATGCATCGCGTCGCACATCGAGCCGCCGTTGCCGCAACTATACACCCTACCGCCTTGGCGGAAGACGTTCGCCAGGAGTCCAGCCGCTTGCGCGATGACCTCGAGCGTTTCGGTATTGCCTTGCAGCTTGGCCAAGGCGTCCGAGGCGGCGGCGAGGGAGGCTTTGACGTGCTCGATCATGAGCGGCGGCTTCTCCATTGCTGAACGAGTGCTTACGATACCTCGACTGGACCGCCCTGGCTAGGCCAGTTATGCTGCGGTATTAGCTCAAAAATTAGCTGCTTGAGGAGTCTCCATGCCAGCCCTTGCCCCGCGCTTGACGACGCGCCCATTTCGATTTGCCGCTCTCTTCTTCGGCGCCGTTTGGGGCCACGCCGCGACGGCCGAGACCACCGGGCACGGCGGGGCGCCCGAGCTGAAGTTGAAGCACGCCAGCTTCGCCCAGTCGAACGAAGAGATCAGCGGCGCCGTCCTCTCGGGCAAGGACCTGCTAATGGTGTCCGACAACGCCGAGGACCATTTTGTCTACCGCGCCGTGCCAGACGGCAACCGCTTCACCGTGGCCAAAGCGCTCGACCTGACGCGCCTCGACGGATACTCCAACTACGTCGACGCTTTGAAGACCGAAGGGCGCGTGCCCGTGAAGGACCGCCGCATTGACTTCGAAGGCATCACCGCCTGCGGCGACAAGATTTACATGATCAACGAACGCGTCCGCCAGGTCCTGGTCATCGAAGACAAAAAGCGGGTGACGCGCTTGGCCGTGGACTTCAGCGGCTACGCCGAGCTCTTCGGCGGCGGCCCCAACGCCGGCTTCGAGGGCCTCGCCGTCGACTGCGCCACCAACACGCTTTACGTCGCCAAGGAGCGCGAGCCGCGCCAAATTTTCGTCATCGACTTGAAGACTCTGCAAATCACCAAGAACTTTGACGTGCCGTCGTCCGACCGCGCCGGGCAGCGCGTCATCAACCCGTTCACCGCCGAGGGGCTGATGGACATCGGCCCCGATTTCGCCGACCTCGCTTTCGACGGGGGCTACCTCTACGCCATCGAGCGAAACACTTACGAGATCGCCAAGATTGACCCGAAGACTTTCGAAGTCGTGGCGCGTAGGTCCTACTACAAGACGGAAAAACCGCTCTACGAGACCGGCGAGCCCTTCGGCGCGGCAGAGGCCCTGAGCTTGACTGCCGACGAGATCACCATCGGCATCGACAACAACCAAACGCCACTGACGCACTTCGCCAAGAAGACCTATGGGGTGAAAGGCAAATTCGGGGCGCTTTTGGTGTTCGAACGGCCGAAAGGGTTTTGACAGGACGGGCGCTTAAGACATAATGGGGTCAGGCACTTCCTGTAAGTCCCTGATGGGTCCCGGAAGGGATTCCACCCATCAAGGACTTACAGGAAGT
>JAYWBY010000409.1:0-4492 GCA_043781115.1 Pseudomonadota bacterium | reverse complement strand
GATGCCGTGATCATGCCCGGCTTCGTCGACGCCCACGTCCACTTCCCACAGCTCGACATCATCGGCAGCCACGGCGAGCAGCTCCTCGGATGGCTCGACACCTATACTTACCCCGAAGAAGCGAAGTTCGCCGACCGTGCTTACGCGGCTGCTCAGGCAGAGCGCTTCACCCGCGAGCTGGTAGCGAACGGCACGACGCTCGCCGCCTGCTACTCGAGCTCGCATCCCGCCGCGACCGAGGCTCTGTTCAAAGCGACGGAAGCGCTCGGCACGCGGGCCATCATCGGCAAAGTCTCGATGGACCGAGGCGCTCCCGAGCCGCTATTGCAAGAGGCTGCCGCCGACGTCGCCGCGCAGGCGGAGCTCATTGCCTCCTGGCACGGCAAAGACGACCGCTTATTTTACGCTTTGACGCCGCGGTTCGCGCTGAGCTGCAGCGAAACGCTCCTCGGCGGCCTCGGCGACCTCAGGTCCCGCCACCCCACCCTTTACGTGCAGAGCCACCACGCCGAGACGCCCGACGAAATCGCCGAAGTGAAAAAACTCTTCCCGAGGGACCCAAACTACCTCGCCGTCTACGACCGCTTCGGTCTCCTCGGCGACCGCACGATCCTCGGCCACGCCATCCACGTCGGCGACGACGAGCTGGCGCTTTATCAGCGCACGAAAACGCGCATCGCCCACTGCCCGACGTCGAACCTTTTCCTCGGCAGTGGTTTGTGTCCCTTGGCGCGCTATGCCGCGGCAGGCGTGCCGCTGGCGCTCGCCACCGACGTCGGCGGCGGCACGAGTCTATCGATGCTGAAGACGATGGCCGCCGCTTACGAAGTCCAGCGCCTACGCGGCGACGACGTGTCGCCGGCCTACCTCTTCCATCTCGCCACGCAAGGTGGAGCGGACGCTCTCCACTTGGGGCATCAGATCGGCAGCTTTGCGCCGGGGAAGGCCGCCGACTTTCAGGTGCTCGACTGGCGCCGAAGTAGGCTGCTGAAGCGCCGCTTCGAGACCAGCCGCACGGCCATCGACCGGCTTTTCGCTTTAATGTTCCTAGGCGACGACCGCTTGGTGAAGAGCGTGGTGGTCGCGGGCAAGGAAGTCTATAAAACCTGAAGGGGTCAGGCACCTCCGGCAACCCCCAGAATTATCGGGGAATTACCGGAGGTGCCTGACCCCATTTCGTGGCCGTTACTTCGCAGCCACGCTGCAGGCGCCAGTTTTGGAATCGCGGCTAACCGTGTAATTCCAGTTGGTGTCGCCACCGTCCTTCGCCATGCCCGTTACTTTGCCGACGATTGCCATCGTGTTGGCGTCGACGAGGCGAGCGGTGACGTCCGATTGGACGCTGTCTTCTTCTGAGCCGCTGGTGACAAGGGCGAGTTGTTGGCGGACCGATTTTTCGGTGCCGGCCGCAACGTCGACGGTGCCTTTGAGGGTCGAAGTCATCGTTTGACCGTCGGTCGTGACGCCGACGGAAACGTCGACCGCAAGTTCGGCGGTGCGGGCGGTGAGGTCGGCAGTGACGGCCATTTGTTCTTTACCGGTGAATTTCACGCTCGGCTGCTCGGCGCCGGCGGGGGGCGGCGGCATGCCAGCGGCGCCGGCTTGCGCGTTGATGCTCGCCATCAACTTGTCCATGTCGACCGAAAATTCGAGCGACTTGGCGACGCGAACTTGGGAGTCCGTGGCGCCGCCTTCGATGCGGCCTTTCATGCTCAGACCGTCCATGCCGTCTTTCGGCGAAAATTCATAGGCGATCGCGCTCGAATCGCTGGTCGGCGCGGTCTTCAGCTCGGCGCCGGGAAGCTGCAATTTGGTCGGGTCTTTCAGCTCGGCGAGCGTCGACTCGTAGGTGCTTTGGGCGGCGGCGAAAAGCGAATCAAACAGCTGGAAGGCCGCGCCGCAATCCTGCACGGTGTCGACCGTAGGCAAGAATTGGTTCAGGTCGATGTTGAAGCTGGAGTCGGTCGAGCTGGTGCTCGTGCTCGTTTTCGTTTCGACCGGGTCCTTACCCTGGTCGTCGGTGGGGTCTGTGTCTCCCTCGACAGTGCAAGCGCTGAGCTCCGCCTTTTCGTTGCCGAAGTCGTCCGAGGTCGTTTTCTTCTCGCAGGTTTGCTTGCCGGACGCCGTTTCGTAGGTGCAGGACTCGACTTTCACTTTGTTGCCGAGCTCGTCGATGCTGTCGCTGACAAGCGTGCAGTGTTCGTCTTGACCTTCCGACTCGAAGCCGAGGAGCTTGTCGCCGCCTAGCATTTTCGTCGATTGGAAACCGCTCTTGACGTTGCCGGCGTCGCGATAGATGCCAGTGGCGCTGTCGGCGCGCTCTTTGAACGTGTCGGCGCTGGCCGTATTTTTGAAGTTGGCGCCATTGCCGTGAGGGGCCGGTGAATCGGAATGGTTGCTCGTTTTCGCGCAGGCGAAGAGGCCGGCGGCGGCGACCAGTGCGAGGGCCAGGGAAGCGGTCTTCTGGAACATGGGTCCTACCTTTTTGTTACTAGGGCATAAGGATTCACAGCGGCGGGAATATAGCCGAATTTGATCTCCGGAGGAACGCCGAACCCGCCGGTCCGCCGGCATTTTCCCCCGATTTTCGTAAAATGACCAAAGATTCCAGGAGTCAAGCGATGGTCGCCATCGGTCGATTCAGAAGTTACGACCGGCGGCTTGCCGGTTCATTCCATAATGATCGACAGGAGGTCGACCGATGATCGCGCTTCGCACCCCGATGGCCTTACTTCGCGCCAACCGCACCGACAACCGCCGCGCCGCGGCGTTGCCAACCGAGCTCCGCCTCGGAGGCCAGGAGCCGCGCCGCGAAGCGGCCAAAGCTCCGGCTTTGCTCACCGTCCCGGCCGACTCCGCGCCCGTCGATCGCGCCGCCGTCATGACCCTGGTAGAATAAAGAGATGCACTACTGGACTGGCGGAATCTTCAGACGAACGGGCTTACCGCTCTTGGCGGCTTGCCTGTTTGCATTTGCACCCATTGCCTTAGCCGGTTTTCACGTCGAGCAAAAAGTAAGCTACAGCGGTAGCGCCAAGGGCGACGCCGGTTTTTCCTGGTCGATCGGCGACCGCGAGTTTCGCCTCGACGTCAAACGCGGCGCGGACGTCAAAAATTTCGTGTTCAACGGCAGGACGTTCTACGTTTGCGGCAAGCTCGACGCCGCCCAGCTGACGTTCCTGAAATCGCTGAAGATCGACGACAAGAAGCTGATGCAGAACCTATCGACCGGAGCCTGCCAGGAGCTGGCGGCGGACTTCGGCGCCAAGTTCTTCCTGAGCCCCTTCGACGCCGTCGCCGACGTGCAAGTCTCCGGCGGATTTGGTTCGAGCATTGCGCTAGGCGATTCGACGATCGAGTTGGCCGGCTCGGTGCAAGCCGTGCAAAACAACAAATGCGTCGACTTCTCCCGGAACTACAAGGTCGGCGACAAGACCAACGCCAAGTCCGAGCTAACGCTTTCGGAGAAAGCCTGCAACGCGCCGACCATCAAATGGCGCCAAGCGTTCGTCCGAGAACTAGGCATGGCGATGATTCGCCAGCCTGGCGGGCAAAAGAATTTCCAAGCGCTCAATGCCGACTTGAAGAAGATGTCAGGGCTGACCCTTGCCGCGACCGGTCAGGCCAGTGGCACCGGCGCCGACGGCAAGACGTTCAGCCGCACCTACGGCGTCACCACGAGCAAAGTGTTGCAAACCGAATTAAAACCCGCCGAACTTGGCCTGCCAAGCGGCTTCGAGGTCATCGACCCGAAAAACCTCGCGGGTCTGGCGAAGCCCAAGATCAAAGGCTCGGCCGCCAAGGAAAAAGACGGTCCCGACACCCAAGACGTGCTGCGCGCGCTGATCCTCGGAGCTAGCCCGGTAGGCGGCCTCTTCGGCAACTAACGCTTCGGCAGTATTTCGACCAAATGGTCGGAAAGCTTGTTGAGCGAGTCGGCGACTTCGACGAAGGCGTCGCCTTGGCGGAGCTTCGTCTTAACTTTCAAGTCTCCGCCGATGAGCGCGTTGATGTGCCGGCGGAAGGCGATCGTCGGGCCGACCAGGCGATGTGTCGTGTAAACCGAGGCCGCGAGGCTGACTATGATGAAAGCGACGGCCCCCAACGCCGCGGTCGTGGCCACCGAGGCGAGGTAGGATCCGAGCATGTCCGAAATTTCGTCGTTAGCCTCGGTCAATGTCGCGACGACGTCGGCGAATTGGACGAACTTCATGTAAACGTACGTCCCAAGCAAGACGGTAAAGGTAAGGCTCAGGCAGACGTTGATGAAACCGAGGCGCAGCTGCACCATCGGTTGCAGCAAAAAGTTGACCATGCGCCGCTTGGACTTGCCATCGGCAGGTGTTTTGCTCACGGAAACTCCCTCAGGCGTGTTTCCATGATCTTACAATACTTCTCCCGCCGCGGGAATTTTTGGGGCTCAAGGATTGACGAGGGCTTCCAAGGTCCAAGCGGCCTCGAGGCTGAACGCCTCCGTCCAGCTCGCCGCGCT
>JAYWBY010000408.1:0-4495 GCA_043781115.1 Pseudomonadota bacterium | reverse complement strand
CGCCCGCTTTGGCAACGCCTCCTGACGGTCGGCTTCGGAGAGATCGAGGAAGGATCTTATCCTTCGCTGGCGATCGGTGCGACCAAGCTCCTCTTCGAGGACCTTTGGGACGAAGCCACGGGTCTCAGCGCCGAGGACGCGTTGGCCGTGCTCGAGGCCAAAGTGCCGGCCGACAGCCCTTTCTATAAGCAATACCGGCGCCTTAGTAAGACGCGATCTTCTTCTGCTCCAGGCCCAGCGAGTCGCGGCGAGCGTGGACCGGCTCGGAGAAGTAACGCGTGATCTCGCGGACCAGGTAGGACCGGGCCCGGATCGCGCTGGACCCTTGGTTCAAGTCGATTTCAACGGTTTTGATTGCCGTGTCTTTAGGGACGATCACCAGAGTCAGGGAACTTCCCTTCGCAGACATCGAGCTGGCGAGGCAGATCTTGTCGAGGTCCGACCAGCGAAAGGTCCGGGTCTTGACCCGGGTCGACACCGTGATGCTTTGCGTCGAGATCGTCAGATAGCGAATGGCGCGAAAGTACACAATTACGATGCTCAGCCAAGGCAGCATCACGAAGAAGCCGAAGAGGCAAAGCATCACCGTCGGCTCGGAGAAGATCGGGAAGCGGACGGAGAGGCGCGTAGACAGCAGAAAGGCGATGCAGCCAATGAGACCGAGCGCCGAGTTGTTGATGAGAGCCCGCGGGTAGGCCATGAAGCGGCGGCCACCGCCCGGCACGTCATCGGTGAAGTAGAAGTGCTCCCGGTCTTCGACTTGCCGCCGCAGAAGGTAGGACACCGCGTCCGGATCCTCGCGGTCGACGGTGGCGATTTTATCCCAGATCTTAGCCTCTTGCGCGAAGCGACCCTCGGCTTCGAGGAGCTGGGCACGGAGCTTCAGAGCCTCGGTATTCTGGGGTCCGAGCGCCAACAGCTGGTCGAGGGCGTCGTGCGCCTCGGTGGCTTGGCCCGCGTCGATGATTTCCCGGATTTGCTTCACGTGCAGCATGCCTTTACGATCGGCACGGGGCTGCCCGAGCTTGAAGGGCGGGCCAAAAGCCAGCTTTGGCCTTTTGATAAGGATCCGCACAATGTCTCTTGCCCGCGTTAGGGACCTCTGCCAAGAAGCCGACCGCCTGCACGCCGCCGGTCGGCTCAAGAACGCGGAAGACGTGGCCGAAGCAGCCTTGGCCGAAGCCCAAACGACCATGCCCGCCGCTCATTATTCACTGCCGCTCGCGCAGTGCGCGCTCGCGGCGTGCAAGCAGGCGCTCGGCGACGTCGAAGCGGCCCGCCGCTTGATCGAAGCGGCGCTAGCCAACGCCTGCCAGCTCGACTCGTCGGATTTCGAACATGCGCGCGTCGTGCTGACGCACGCTGCGGAATTCTACGCGTCGATCGGCGACGAGAAGATGCGCCGCCAGCTCGGCGATAGCTTGATCGCGTTGATCGGCGACGCCTTAGGAGTCGACCATCCGCGCTACTTCGCGGCGCTGGCCAAATTCTCCGCGCCGTCGATTAATTCGGTTAATTCGGTTAATTCGGGTTAATTCGGTTAATTCGGGACACCCAACGTAATCGAAATTCGAAATTCGATTACGTCGGGTGTCCCGAATTTAAAATCGAATTTAAATCCGCGCTACTTCGCGGCGCTGGCAAAGTTCGCCGCGCCGCTCGCCGCCGCGGTCGAGCCAAGCAGGGTTTTGACCTGAGCTTCCATGGCGGCCGCCGTCGAGGTCGCAGGCATGGCCGCACCGAAGGCGATCGAGATCTGGCGCCGGCTCGGCTTCGGCACGTGGGACATGGCTTTGCCGCCTTGGCGACTGAAGAAGCTGCCCCAAAGGCCGCCGATCGCCATCGGGTAAACTGCGACCGGCGTCGTCGCCAGGATGCGTTCGACGCCCGGTTTGAACGGGTTCATGTTGCCGTCGTGGGTGATCTTACCCTCGGGGAAGATGCAAACCAGGTTGCCGTCGTTTAGGTCGAAGGCGATGCGCTCAAAGGCCTTTTCCTTCAGTGCGGCATCTTCCTTCGCCGGCGCGATCGGGATGGCTTTCGCCAAGCGGAAGAGCCAACCGACGACGGGCATCTTGAAGAAGTTGTGATCCATGACGAAGCGCACGGGACGGCGACAGGCGGCGGTAATGATGAACCAGTCGATGAAGCTGACGTGGTTGCAGACGATCAAGGCCCCGCCTTGGCGAGGAATGACGTCGCGGCCCGAGCCGTAGCGCAGGCGATAGATCGTGCTGGCTAGGATCCAAGTGACGAAGCGCATGAAGAATTCGGGGATCAGCAAGAAAATGTAGATCGACACCACCAGGTTCAGGATCGCCGTGAACAGGAAGATCTCGATCGTGTTGAAGCCGATTTTAAAGAGCACCATGGTGATCAAGGCCGAGGCGACCATGAACACCGAGTTGAAGATATTGTTCGCCGCGATGACGCGCGACCGCGAGTCGGCGTCGGCCCGGTACTGGATTAGCGCGTACAGCGGCACGATGAACAAGCTGCTGAAGATCCCTACCATGCCGAGGTCGACGAGCACCCGAACGGCGGTGGCGGTGGGCCCCGTAAGGAACTCCATGACGTTAAAAAGATGATCGCCGCCGGCCGGGTAGTCGATGAAGAAGAGGTCGCCGGCGAAAATCGTCATGCCAATGGCGCCGACCGGAACCAGACCAAGCTCGATTTCGCCGCGCGACAGCTTCTCGCTCAGGACGGAACCGATACCGATCGAAATCGAAAAGATGGCGAGCAGCAGCGTTACTACCGATTCGTTGCCTTGCAACATGTGTTTGGTGAAGTTCGGCAGCTGGGCGAGCATCGTCGCCCCGAAGTACCAGAACCAAGATATGCCGAAGATGGAGTTGAAGACGGCTTCTTTCTTCCGGATGATCTTCGTCAAGACGACCATTTCGGAGAAGGGGTTCCAGCTTAATTTCAGGCCGGGCGCAGTGGCGGGAGCCAAGGGCACGAAGCGCGACGTGAAGTAACCGACAAAGGCGACGCCGAGGATAGCGCCTGAGATTGCCGTGGCATTTTGTTGGCCGGCTAAGAGCCCGCCCGCCAGCGTCCCGATCAAAATGGCCATGAACGTGCCCATTTCGACGAGCGCGTTGCCCGCCATGAGCTCATTTTCTTTGAGGTGTTGCGGCAAGATGCTGTATTTGGCCGGCCCGAAGAAGGCCGAGTGGATGCCCATGAGGAACAGCGTCACGAAGAGCAGCACGGTGTGGCCCGTGTAAAAGCCCACGGCCGCGATCAACATGATGCCGATTTCCGCCGCCTTCACCGTCCGCATGATCTGCGACTTTTCGAACTTGTCGGCGATCTGACCGGCTACGGCCGAGAAGAGGAAGAAAGGTAGGATGAAGAGCCCGGCAGCCAGGTTGATGAGCATCCCGGACTCGGCCTCGCTCGCCGCCTTGAAGGCGATCATGATGACTAGCGAGTTCTTGAAGAGGTTGTCGTTCAAGGCCCCCAGAAACTGGACGCCGAAAAAAGGGGCGAAGCGGCGCTGGGTCAGCAGCTTGAACGTACTCATGAGGCCTCCGGGTCAGGGCAGATGATGGTGGCAATCGGTCGGGCTTGGGGGTATTTTACAATAATTCTGTCATTTTAGAGAGGGTGGGCATGGATTTGGGCAGACCCCCTTGTCAACTTCTCATCGCGCTTTAATTTGTCCTCATAGAGGCTAAGCTATATGCCTCGGGTGGGTTTTGGGGTGTCCTTCTAACCAGCTTGAATCAGGTGGGTTTGCATGAGCTATGACGCTGCCACGGAAGCAACCGAACAAGACATCAAGGCCGCTAGCGCCGTCATCGACCGGACGATGGGCGAGATCGGCCGCCGCATCGTCGGGCAAAGGGCGATCGTCGAGCGGTTGATCATGGCGTTGATCGCCGAGGGACATGTCCTCCTCGAAGGTCTGCCGGGCCTCGCCAAGACGTCGAGCGTCCGGGCCCTTGGCGAAGTCGCCGAGCTGACGTTCAGCCGCGTGCAGTTCACCCCGGACCTCCTGCCGGCCGACGTCATTGGCACCCAGATTTACGACCCCCGCACGGGTGAGTTCAAGGTGCGCCGCGGACCAGTGTTCGCCAACCTTGTGCTCGCCGACGAGATCAACCGCGCGCCGGCGAAGGTGCAGTCGGCCCTCTTAGAAGCCATGCAAGAGCGGCAAGTGACGATCGGCGACCATAGCTTCCCGCTTGAACGGCCGTTTCTCGTCTTGGCGACGCAAAACCCGATCGAGCAAGAAGGTACTTACTCCTTGCCGGAAGCCCAAATCGACCGCTTTCTCTTCAAGATTAAAGTTGGTTACGGCAGCATGGAAGACGAGTGCGAGATCATCGCCCGGAGCGTCGGCGGCCAAGAAGCCAAACTCGCCAAGACCGTCGACGCCGGCGCCTTGGCTCAGATGCGCGGTTTGGTCGCCAAGGTCCACGTCGCCGACAAGATTCGGCGCTACGTCGTCCAGCTCGTCTTCGCGACGCGCGACCCCGCCAAG
>JAYWBY010000407.1:0-4495 GCA_043781115.1 Pseudomonadota bacterium | reverse complement strand
TCAACCACGCCGAACTGAGCGACTTTTTTGGCGGCTATCTCCGGGGCCAAGTCGAAGAATACCAAATGGGCGCGATGCTCATGGCGATTACCCTGAAAGGGATGACTGACCAAGAGACGGCCGACTTCACCCGCATCATGCGCGATTCGGGCGAGACGTTCACCTGGCCGGTGGACCGCGGCCGGGTCATCGACAAGCATTCGACCGGCGGCATCGGAGACAAGACGTCGATCGTCCTCTTGCCGCTGTGCATTCTCGAGGGTCTGACCGTGCCGATGATGGCTGGCCGCGGCCTCGGTCACACCGGCGGGACTTTAGACAAGTTGGAAGCCATCGGCTGGCAGGTCTTGCCGTCGCCCGACCAATGCAAAAAGCTGGTGAAAGAGCTCGGCGGCGTCATCATGGGCCAGACCGAGCGCGTCGCGCCCCTCGACCGTCGGCTCTATTCGATGCGCGACGTCACGGCGACCGTGGAGTCGATTCCGCTGATCGTCGGCTCGATTCTTTCGAAGAAATTGGCGGAGGGCTTAGGCGGCCTGGTGATGGACGTCAAGTTCGGCACCGGCGCGTTCATGGAGAAGCTCGACGACGCCCGCCAACTCGCCAAGCAACTGAAAATGGTCGGAGAAGAGTGCGGCATCAAAGTCCGCTGCTTGCTCACCAGCATGAATTCGCCGCTCGGCACCCACGCCGGCAACGCCCTAGAAATCGTCGAGTGCCTGGAACTGCTCGCTGGTCGCGGCCCGGCCGACACGCGCGAACTGGTTCTGGAGCTCGGCACGGAAATGGTCCGCCTGGCTTATCCGGAGCGTGACGCAAAAAGCGTTCGCGATTCCCTAATCAAACGTCTCGCCGACGGCTCCGCGCACGAAATGTTCTGCCGCGTCGCCAAGGCGCAAGGCGCGGACTTGACCCTGATCGAACGCCCCGAGCGCCTCGATCGCGCCAAATTCAAGATCCCCGTCCAAGTGCCGCGCGCCGGCAACGTCGTCGCCGTCGACAGCAGGAAGCTCGGCATCGCCATCATCGAACTCGGCGGCGGCCGCCGCCTCGTCAAGGACCAGATCGACCCCTGGGTCGGCTTGGTTGGGCTAAAGCGCATCGGCGCCAAGCTAGGCCCGTCCGAACCGCTTTGCGTCATTCACGCCAACGACCAAGCCAAAGCCGAAGTCGCCAAGCGGATCATCCTCGACGCCTATCAAATCGGCGACGCCGTGGTCCAGGACCCGCTCGTCGTGGAGCGCTTTTAACCCATGACCCTCAGCCTCTCGCAAATGCTCGACGTCAGCGCCAAAGCGGTGAAGGAAAAGCTCGGCGTGTCGCCGCTCCCCGACACCGTCGTCGTGCTGGGATCCGGCTTCAAAGGCTTTGAAGCGAAACTCAAGGTCTCGGCTAAGGTCGATCTGAAGGATCTGCCGCACTTCGCCGTGCCCCGCGTCGAGGGGCACGGCGCGCAGCTGGTCTACGGCAAGGTCGGCGCGCGGGAAGTGCTAGTTTTGACCGGTCGCGTGCACCTTTACGAAGGCCACGACGTCCACCAGGTGGTCTTTCCCCTGCGCGTATTGGCGCGCGGCGGCGTCAAACGGGCGTTACTCACCAACGCCGCGGGGAGCGTCGATCCGAAGATCCGTCCAGGGCAAGTCGTGGCGCTTAACGACCAAATAAACCTCACGGGCCACAATTGTTTGACGGGGAACGAAGCGAAGAACATTGGCCCGCAATTTCTGGATATGAGCGCGGCCTACGATCCCGAATGGCGAGCGAAGCTCATGAAGCTAGGGCCTCTGGTCGAAGGCGTCTACGCCGGCCTCCTCGGGCCGACCTACGAAACGCCGGCGGAGACCGCCATGCTTGGCCGCCTCGGCGCCCACGTCGTCGGCATGAGCACCGTCCAAGAAACCATCGCCGCCCGCCACCTCGGCATGAAGGTCGCCGGCTTGTCTTTCGTCACCAACATGGCCGGCGGCCTCGGCGACCATCTTAGCCACAAAGACGTCATCGAACTCGCCGAAGCGCATCGCGGCGCCTTGCACGAACTCCTGCTGAAAGCCCTTGGCACATGAGGTTATGTCCATGAAGAAAGAGCTGAACTACAAGCCGCTGTTCGACGAAAAGACGATCGCCGCTCGCATCAAGGCGATGGGCGAGGACATCAGCCGCGACCTGGCCGGCGAATCGTTGATTTGCGTCGGAGTGTTGAAGGGCGCTTTCATCTTTCTTGCCGACCTCGTGCGCGCCATCAAGACGCCGCTCAGCGTCGAGTTCATTGGCGTCGCCAGCTATTCCGGCACCAAGTCCACCGGCCACGTGCGGTTGACGCACGACCTGGCGCTCGACATCAAGGGCAAGCACGTGCTGTTGGTGGAAGACATCATCGACACCGGCCACACCATCGACTACCTCCTCGACACGCTGCGCGTCCGCGAGCCGAAGAGTTTGCGTGTCGCGACGTTCCTGTCGAAGCCCGAAGCCCACGAGATGCACAATAAGCTCGACTACGTTGGCTTCGAGATCACGCGGGAGTTCGTCATTGGCTACGGCCTCGACCTCGACCAAAAGTACCGGAACTTGCCGTATTTGGCGCAGGTTCAAGAGTAGTCAAGGCTTCAGCGCCGCCACCATCTTCGCAAAATTCGCTTCGAGGTCGCTACGCTTGATCGCGTCGTCGTCGAAGAGGCCTTTGACGCCTTCGAGCTTTCCGTCCAGCGCATCCGACAGTTCGGCCGCTTCGACGCCTAGCTCGGCCGCGGCCTGCGCGAGTGAGACGCGCAAGGGATACGGCTTGGCGAGGCGGAACACCGGGTCCTTGGCCTTGGCGTCGACGCCGGCGTCGGCGAGCTTCTTCTCGTAGGAATCGGAGTCTTTCGTGACCTTGCCGTTGAACGCCGACGCCTCGACGTAGAGTTGCTTGATCAGCGCGAGTGCCGGCGCGAGCGCCGCGTTGTTCGCCGCCGCCGGGGCGACCATGTCGTCCTTTTGAATGACTCCTCGGGAATGGCAGGACATGCAGGCCAAGCCGGCGACGATCTCTTCTTCCCCCGGATCGACCGGGACTTCGTTCAAACGTTGGCGATTTTTGCCGGCAGCTAGGTAAAAGCCGAGCATGCCGTTCGGCATCGTGAAGATGAACTCGCCGCCGTCTTCCGTGAACACGTGGCCGGCGCCGAGCAAGTCGCCGCTGCCGCCGCCTCCCGAAATGCCGTTGAAATGCGGGGCCAAGCCAAAGCCCGGGAAGCCAAAGAGGCCGTTGTCGTCACCTTGGGAATCCGGCGTCTTCGCCACGACGCTGGCGACGGGCCCGAGCGGGTTCGCCAACACGTCTTGCGACTTTAGACTCGTGCCAAACTCGTAGCTCCGCCAGAGGAACCCGTTACTCGTGTCGTGCCGCTCGATGACCCGGTTCTCTTTCGAGATCGTCGAGTTGTTGAAGCCGGCCCGGATCACGGCTTTGCTGCGGATGTCGGTGTCGAGGTTGATGCCGAGGACCTTTTCCAGATCGGCGACGTTGGTGCCGACCCCTAAAAGTTGGTAGTAAAGGGGGGCCCGGCTGGCGGTCGCCAGGAACCAGTCGCCGCGAAGAACCGGTACGTCGGCTTGGGTGTCGTGTTGGAGCGCGCCAAGGGCTTTGCCGTCTTCAGGGACGATCAAGTACGGATAGGGTTTCGTCAGCGCCGTCCAGACCGCGGGAGTCCAGGCGAAGTCGCGCAGGTCGACGCGGAAGATCGTCTTGGCGGCGTTGATCGCCTTCAGCGGTTTCACGGTTTTGGCGTGGGATAAGCTGTTCATAAGTTTATTCAAGCCCTGGCCGCCAAGGTCGATCGTCGAGTCGGTGGCGCCCGAGTCGTAAAGGTGCATCAGGCTGAAATAACGGAAGTTCGGGCGGTCGCCCGCGTCCGTCGTCAACAGGTCCTCGGCGCAAAGCTTCTGCATTTCCGCTTCGCCGACGTAGGTACGGCTTTCGCCCCCGCTGCCGGCCAAAGCGCCGCCGGAAATCCACTTCTCCACCAACGCCAGATCTTCGGCGGCCAATGCGCCGGACGGTGGCATTCTGCCGGCCTTCATGCTCTGAAAGAGCGACGAGCGATTGGGTGAACCGGGAACGACCAGCTCCGCAGTGACGAGCTTGCTGAGGTCGCTGATGTCGGTGACGCCGCCCTGGGATTTCGAGCCGTGGCATTCGCCGCAGTTTTTGTCGAGCAACGCCGCGACTTTCGTCGCTGTGGCGTCACCACCGCCACGGTGGGAGGTGGAGGCTTCATCTTTCTTCGGGGCCTTGCCCGTCGCCAAGTCTTTGCTGACGCCTTTGCCGTCCGAGCACGCCAGCGCCAGAAACGACAAAGCAAGGGCGGGGATGCCCTTGCTGAAAATCGGGTGGTTTGCTCGGCGGTCAGCCATTTTTTACTCTTGTCGGTCCCTTGTCGGTCCCTTGTCGGTCCGTTGTCGGTCCTAAGGCATGATCAATTTGCCTTGGGCGTCGCGCGTCAGCCGCACGCAG
>JAYWBY010000406.1:0-12163 GCA_043781115.1 Pseudomonadota bacterium | reverse complement strand
TGCAGCAAGTGGCATCCTACCGCGCGAGTCTCGGTGCAATCCAGAACCGGCTGGAAAAAACCGACAAGGCCATCGCCCGGCAAGTCGAAGCATTGACTTCCGCCAATTCGCGCATCAAAGACGTCGACTTCGCTTCCGAGACCGCCAACATGACCCAGCAGAACATTTTGCAGCAAGCAGGCGCCTCCGTCTTGGCCCAGGCCAACTCGCAGCCGCAGATCGTGCTCAAACTGCTCCAGTAGCGTCGCCGACGACGCGGCAGAGCAGCTCGGTCGCCGTTTCCTCTAGATCAAGCAAGTGGCTTGCCCGACCGGTCGCGGTCGTGGCGAGCACCAATGCGTCGATGCCGCCGACCACCGCCGTCGCCATCGCCGGCGTCAGTTCGCGTAGCTTCGGGTGCTTCTGCTTGAGCCTCAGAACCAAGTCTTGGATCGCCGCAGTGAAGCCCTTCAGCACGGTCTGACGGGCTTTCAGAGCCGGCTCGCCGGCGGCTTGGATCTCGAGAAAAAAGGTCCTGGTCAGCGCCGGCTTCGCCTGGAGCTGGGACAGGTAGACCTTGATGGTGGCGTGGAGCTGCTCGCGCCAAGGCAGGTCGTCGTCGAAGGCGGCCTCGACGGCGGCCAACAGTCGCTTCGCCGACTTCTGGTAGGAAGCCAGAAAGCATTCGTCCTTGTCGGCGAAGGTCTCGTAGAACGTGCGCTTCGACACCTGCGCGTGCCGAACGATGTCGCCGATCGTCGACGCGGCGTAACCCTTTTCCTCGATGGCGCTTTCCAGGCCGTCCAAGAGGCGTTGATGATAGTTCATGCCGGGGTCGCCTTTTTTCGCTTGCCTTTGGTACTACTTAGTACCAAAATCCCCGCGACCTGCAAAGGGCATAAAAAGGGCGCGCTTTGGTTACCGAAAAGCCATCGTCACTGAGTTCCCGGCACACCGATGTCGCCATCGTCGGCGCAGGCTTCGCTGGCCTCGGCATGGCGATCCGGCTGAAGCAAACGGGGGCCTCGAACTTCACCGTCTTCGAACGCGCGGCGGAAATCGGCGGCACGTGGCGAGACAACTCGTACCCGGGCTGCGCCTGCGACGTCGAATCCCAACTCTACTCGTATTCGTTCGCGGCGAATCCGAATTGGAGCCGAATGTTTTCGCCCCAACCCGAGATCCAGGCGTACTTGCTCGACTGCGCCGCCCGCTTCGGCATAAGGCCGAACATCCTCTTCGGCCACGAGGTCAAGGGCATCCATTGGGAGGCGGCGCGTCACCGTTGGCGCGTCGTCACCAGCCAAGGCGAGTGGACGGCCGGCGTCGTCATTTCGGCCATGGGGCCGCTCAGCGAGCCGAAGGTGCCGACGCTGCCGGGCATGGCTTCTTTCGAGGGCAAGGTCTTCCACTCGGCGCGCTGGGACCACCAATTCGACTTGAAGCAAAAGCGGGTTGCCGTCATCGGCACCGGCGCCTCGGCGATCCAGTTCGTTCCCGCGATCCAGCCGGACGTCCAGCAACTTTACCTCTTTCAAAGGACCCCGGCTTGGGTAGTGCCGCGCCTAGACCGGCCGTTCACCGAAAAGGAGCAGCGGTGGTTTCGGCGGGTGCCGCTCGTGCAGAGCTCGAGGCGCCTCTTCTTCTTTTGCTTGCGCGAGTTCTATGGCTTTACCTTTCGCCATCCGCGCTTCTTGAAGACGACCCAAGACATCGCCAGCCGCCATATGAAGCGCGCGGTGAAGTCTCCTGCCCTGCGCGGCAAGCTGACGCCGTCTTACAAGATCGGCTGCAAGCGGATCCTGATCTCGAACGACTTCTTTCCGGCAGTGGCCAAAGCCAACGTCGAGGTCGTGACCGAAGGCATCCGCGAGATCACGCCGCGCGGCGTCGTCACCGCGGACGGCATCGAGAGGCATGTCGACGCCATCATTTACGGGACGGGATTCCAAGTCACCGACATGCCGCACGCCGACAACGTCTACGGTCGCGCCGGCAAGCGGTTGGCGGACGAGTGGAACGGCAGCCCAAAAGTTTACCTCGGCACTTCCGTTTCGGGTTTCCCGAACTTGTTTTTTCTCCTCGGTCCGAACACTGGTCTGGGCCACAACTCGGTCGTGCTGATGATCGAGGCGCAAATTGCTTACATCCTGTCGGCCTTGCGCTACATGAGGCGCACGGCGAGCGCCACGGTCGAACCGAAGTTGGAAGTGCAGCGGGCCTACGACTCGGAACTTCAACGCCGGACCCGCGGCACCGTTTGGGTGGAAGGCGGTTGCCAGAGCTGGTACCTGGACAAAACCGGCCGCAACTCGACGCTCTGGCCGTCGTCGGTTCCGGCCTTCAAGCGGCGGATCGGAACATTCAAATCCAAAGAATATCTCGTCACGAGGTGAGTATGAGCGTGAAGCAAGTGGTGGTCGTCACTGGTGGGGCGAGCGGCATCGGTCGGGCGGCGGCGTTGAAATTCGCCGTGGACGGGGCGCAAGTCGTCATCGGCGACGTCAACGACGACGGCGGTGCCGAGACGGTAGATATGATCCGGCGCGCCGGCGGCCAAGCGATCTTCGAAAAGACGGACGTCAGCAGCTACGAGCAGGTCGAAGCCTTGGTCGAAGCCGCCGCCGGCCGTTACCGCAAGGTCGACGTCATGTTCAACAACGCCGGCTTCTCAAAGGAGTCGCCCTTCATCGACCAAGACTTGGCGCAGTACCACCAGCTGATCGCCGTCAACCAGCACGGCGTCGCCTACGGCATCCGCGCCGCTGCGAGAAAAATGCGAGAAACTGGCACCCGCGGCGTGATCATCAACACGTCGTCCGTCTTCGGCTACCTCGCCAACCGCGGCACGTTCGGCTATCACGCGGCCAAAGGCGCCGTCATCATGATGACCAAAGCCGCCGCCCTCGAGTTGGCGCCGCTCGGCATCCGGGTGGTCGGCATCGCTCCGGGCGGCGTCGACACGCCGATCCTCGATCCCTTGCGTGCCGCCGGGTTGATGAAGGCCGTCGAGGCCTATCACATGCGCCGACGCCTGATCGAACCCGCGGCGATCGCCAATGCCGTCGCGCTCCTGGCTTCCGGCGCCGCCGACGTCATCAACGGCACCGTCGTGATGCTCGACGACGGCTTCTCGTCCTACAAGGTCTAAACCAAGTCAGTTGTCCGTATGCCGTTCAGCGTCGCCGCCCTTCAGCGTTGAATTCACCGAAACTCCGCGTGCTCGCTTATGAACTGATCGAGCCGTTGGCCGAGTTTTTTTTGGACGGCCTTTTGAAACGGCGGCGCCCATCCGAGGGCCCAGCCCGCCGGGCCAAAGGCCATGCGCGACCAACGCCAGAATGGAAAGACGTCGTCATGCCGGACGATTTTGCCGTTCTTGAACTCGAAGTACGCGTCGATTTTGTTGTGCACGGGCCGACCGTTCAACGGGAAGGCGTACTTTGCCTCCCAATGAGCCGATCCTTGGGCATCGTCGGCCTTGACGTTCTCGTACCAACGACTGGCTGGGTCGGCCTTGCGCTGGCAGAGGAAGGCCCACATCGCGAGCACGCGTTTGCCCTTTAGCCCAGGGAACACCGCGTCGGAAAATTGGACGTCGGGATGGTAACAGGCGGCCATCGCCTTGGCGTCGGAGTTCTTGAAGGCTTCGTAGAGAGTCGCGAGCAACTTCTCGTTGGCGTGGGTCATTTGGCCATCCATCTGTCGATTAGGCGCAGACAAGCATCGCTCATCGGCGTCGTGAAATGCGTTTCGCCCTTTAAGACGTGGAACTCAGAAGGGGACTTGAAGCGTTGCGCCAAAAGTTCGGCTTGGTCGGGCGGGGTCAGGACGTCGCGTTGACCGTACATTAGCAACGTCGGGACGCGGTTCGGGTCGAACTGCGCGTCGGGTTTCCAAATCTCGACGAGCCGATCGATCAGGCCGGCATAAGACATGACGTTCCAATTCTGATAACCACCGCCTAAGCGCAGGGGATAGAGGGCCCTTTTGAAGGGGCCGACGGCCGGGACGCGGCCGAAGAAGCCGTATGTCCGCCGAGCGTGGAGCCAAGTGCGTGTGAGGACTGAACGGCCCTCCAGCCAGAGGGGCCGCCCGACGATTTGGCCGCTGACGGGGGGCGACAACAGGATGCAGGAGCGAACGCCCGCGTCCTTCGCCGTCATGGCGAGCTGGTGCATGACGAGGAGCGCTCCGAAGCTTTGACCGACAAGGTGCAGGGGGCGACCTGGAACGAGACGCCGCGCTTCCGCCATGGCTTCGGGCAGCATCGAAGTCGCCGTCTCGACGTTCAGTCTATGGGTGCTGCCGCGCCCGTGACCGTCCAAGTCGAAGGCAAACACGGCGAAACCCAGGCCGAGGAGGCGACGGTAGACGTCCAGGAGCGGGAAGTACTTGTCGTTGCCGGTGGCGTGAGCGACGACGGCGACGGCGGACACGTTGCGCTTCGCGCCGAGCAGCATTGCTTCCGCTCGCCCGCCCGTGGAGCGTTCGTATGCGACGTCTTGTAGTCCGTAACCGTTGCTCGCCACCCATTCGCGGAAGGCGAATTCAAAGCGTTGATGGCGAGGTGCGAGAGTCAATCGACTTCTGCTCCGGTTTGGCGTGGTATACGTTCAAAATTATTGACGATTCACCACAAAATACGCAAGCGCTAAAGAAATCGTCGAAAAGAGCCGAAGAGGTTGACTAGAGACGGGTTTTTGCAAACTGGCCGGACCAACGCGGGGTAATCGTTTGAGCGCGCCGAGACTTCACAAGCAACGCTTCCAGATCTTCCTCGCGGGATTGGCGTTGGCTTTTGCGGCCTCTTGCGACAGCGCCAAGTCGCCCCCGGCGCCCGAAACCGGCACGGGCACCGCCACCGAGAAAGACAGCAGCACCAAAAAGCCAGTCGACAAACTCGGCAACGACGACACCGACACTTCGACGGAAGTCGCGACCGGCACGACCTTCAATTATGGCGGCGCCAAAGTCGGCGACGACGCCGACCAAGCCGACGTCACCAAATGCCATAGCGACGGCAAGATCTACGACCGCTTCGCCAGCGACGGGGCCAAGTGCTCCGACCTGACGATCGCCGCCGTCGATTGCACCAAAGAAGGCCTCGAAGACAAGCTTTCGGACGCTCAGAAGACCGATTTCGAAAGCAAACTTTCCGGAACCTACGACGGCTGGATGCTCGATCAATGCGCCGATTGTCCAGCAGACGGCACCAACGAGCTCTGCAAAAGCACCCAAGGTTCCAAGCAAACGGGCACGAAGGTCTTCTTCGTGAAAGAAGAAAGCGACACCGTCACGGGAAAAGCCATGGTTTTGCCCGTCAGCTACGGCCCCGGCCCGGCGCAAGCGGGCGGCGACTCGTCGACGTCAACCGGCACCGCGAACAAGTCGTCGGGCACCGAAACGGGAACCAGTTCGGGCACTGGAAGCGGCACCGGCACTGCGCCGTAAGCGTCGTCCGCCTCCTAGCGCCAAAGAACTGACGTAGCCGTCTCTTCAGGCCCCCTTTGCGTCAACCGCTTGGCGAAAACGGGCCAACGAAAGTTGACGACGGGAAAGAGCTGCAGCACCAAAAAAATGGCAGCGCCAAAATTCCGCGCTTGGACATTCGCTCATTCGCGGAAATTTGTCCGTGCCTCTTGCCCCTCTACGTACCGCGGGACGCAGTGCCTCGGCGACTTGGCACTGAAGTTGCTTTAAGGGAGTGTGGAGGTCCCCGCATGTTAAACAGTATTTACACGCCACTTTCCGGTGCCGTCGCTCAGGAGCGAGTCCTAGAGTTGATCGCCAACAACCTGGCGAACATGAACACCTCGGGTTTCAAGGGCGACCGGGTCAGCTTCACGCTGCTCGAGCCGGAGCCGGAGAAGAATTACCAAACGCCGCTGCCGCCCGCGAACTACAAGGTCGACCTCGAGCAGCTGCAATACCGCCGGGGCGACGAAATCGCCTACGTCGGCGTCGCCGACGTCACCCGCGACAATACCCAAGGCCCGGCCGTCCAGACCCAGAACCCGACCGACCTGATGATCGAAGGCGACGGAATGTTCGCGGTGCATACGCCCGAAGGCGTCCGCTACACCCGCAACGGCTCGATGTCGCTCAACCGCGACGGTGTGATGATGACCAAGGAAGGCTTCCCCGTCATGGGCGAGAAGGGCGACATCGTCGTCCGCAGCACCGGCTTCCAAGTCAACGACCGCGGCGAAGTGTGGCAAGACGGTCAGATGGTCGACCGCATCCAACTCTTCAAGGTCGACGACGACAGCGCGCTCGAACGCGCCGGCAACAACCTCTTCCACTACGGTGGCAGCCCTGAAGGCTTGAAGGTCGTGCAGAATGGCAACATGCGCCAAGGCTACATCGAAGGCTCGAACGTCAATGCGATCAAGAACCTGACCGACATGATCATGGCCCACCGCTCCTATGAAGCTTACCAAAAGACCGTCAACAACTTCGACCAGATGATGCAGAAGTCCAGCAACACCATCGGCGAAGTCCGCGCTTAATTTCGCGTTTAATTTGAAGAGGTTTTTATGATGCGTTTGTTGATGACTGCTGCCACCGGCATGGAAGCCATGCAGCAGAACCTAGACGTCACGTCCAACAACCTTGCCAACTTAAATACCAACGCCTTCAAGAAGTCGCGGGCGAACTTCCACGACCTTCTTTACCAAATGCTCAGGGCGCCGGGTCAAAACACGACGACCGGCACGATCGTGCCGAGCGGCATTCAAATCGGCTCCGGCGCGCGCCTCTCGTCGGTCGACAAGATGTTCTCCGAAGGCGCCATCCGCGTCACCGAGAACCCGAACGACTTCATGGTGGAAGGCCAAGGCTTTTTCCGGGTGCAGATGGAGGACGGCTCCACGGCTTACACCCGTGACGGGAACTTCAAGTGGGACAATACCGGCCGCCTGGTCACCGCCGACGGCTTTCCGCTCGCCGACGAGATCGTCCGGCCCCAAGGCGCCACGGAGATGGTCGTGGGCTTAGACGGCGTCGTCACTATGAACGTCAACGGCGAGAAACAAGAGGTCGGCCAGATCCAATTGGCGAACTTCATTAATCCGACGGGTCTACTCGCCAAGGGCCGCAACTTGATGGCGGCGACGGAAGCGAGCGGCGAGCCGCAGGTCGGCACCGCCAACCAGAACGGCATGGGCGCGGTCTACAACAAACAGCTCGAGGCCTCGAACGTCAACATCGTCGAAGAAATGGTCAACATGATCACCGGCCAGCGGGCCTATGAAATGAATTCGAAGGTCATCCAAACCGGAGACCAGATGCTACAGGCCACCGTGGCGATTCGCTGATCATAGCGACGCTTAAGGCTAAAGACGGGCGGAGTGGAGTGAGGATCAAGCAAGCTAGTTTGATGGTGATGGCGGCGTTGGCCTGGTGGCTGGCGGCGCTTTCGCCGCTTCACGCCGAGGAATCGGCGGGCGCCGAACCCGAAGCCCCGAGCTCCAGCGACTTGGAAATGGCGCCGCAGGTGCCACTCAGCGCCACCTTCACGTTCAAGGCCTTGGTCGAGACGGCGAAGCCGCGCCTCTTCCTCGGCGACCTGGCGACTTGCGCCGGGATGGCCTCGATCTGCGACGAAGCTTACGGTGTCGACGTCGGTCCGAGCCCCGAACCTGGCAAGAGCCAAGTGCTGCATCAAGACCGCCTCTCGGCCATGCTCGCCCGCGAGTGGCCCGACGCTTCGTTGGCCGTTCAGGCGCCGAAAGTCGTCAAGATCACCTCGACGTTTGCCGAGATCGACGAACAGGAAATCCTCGGCGCGCTAAAGGCGGCCGTCGACGGGCGCCTGCAGGGCCAAGACCGCTATCAGCTGACGGTCGAGAAGCTCGCCCTCAGCCAAGCCGTCAAATTGCGCCCCGGGGCCTTCCATCTCGAATTCCCGTCGCTGAAAGGTGACTTCGGCTCCAACTCCGAATGGCTAGCGAAGAACTTGGCGGGAACGCAGCACCTCGAAGTTCAATGCATCTACGACGACCTGGCAGACGGCGGCCGCTCCTTCACCGTTCAAGCGACGTTCGCCCTGAAGCAAAAGCTGCCGGTCGCGGCCCGCGCTCTCGACAAAGGCGAAGTCATCCGCGCCGAGGACCTGGCGGACGAGTGGGTCGAGATGAACCACAACTCGACCAAGCTCGCAATCTCGGACGTCCAGCTCGTCGGCCGACGCTTGAAGCGGCCCGTGCCGGCGATGAAAGCCATCGAAGTCAGTCAAGTCGAGGTCCCAAAAGTCGTCAAGCGCGGCCAGCTGCTGAAGCTCGTCGTGCGCGGCAAGGGCCTCGACGTCTCGGGCCAAGTCGTCGCACAAGGCGACGGCGGCTCGGGTCAAACTATAGAAGCCGTTTATCCCGCCACCAAGAAGCGCCTCAGGGTCCGGGTCATCGATTCCTCCACGGTCGAATACGCCTTTTAGGACAACACCATGTCACTGCAGTTCAAGCCAACTTCCTCGTGGGCCTTAAAAGCGGTCTTGAGCGCTCTGTTGCTTGCCGCTTGCGCGCCGCAAATGCAGAAGATGTCGGGGCGCAATCCCGACCTCTTCGAGAAGGAAAGCGACCGCCTCGAAGGCCGGAGCCGCGGTAACGCCCCCGCGCACGCGCCGGAGATGTACGTCAAGGAACCGCATATCTCGGTAAAGAACCTCGACCAGCCCAATGAATCCGGTTCGCTCTTTAACCCGGATGACGAGCGCAACTACCTTTTCACTTCGTCGGGTCCGCTGAACGTCGGCCGGTTCCTGAAGATCAACGTCGTCAGCAACCGGGCCGACGGCAAGAACGACAAGAACAAAGCCAAACCCGATGGCGCAACCAAGGGCTCGGCCAAGGACAAGAAGGCCGAGGACGCCAAAGCCGATGCCCTTGAAGAAGAGTTGCTGAAAGGCATCCCGTCGCTGGCTCCGGCCGCCAAAGGCGACCCGGCGCTGGTGAAGAACTTCAAAATGCAGATCGTCCACCGCTTCCCGAATGGCGACGTGCTGGCTCGCGTCGTCCGCCGCTCAACGACCGAGGACGCCGCCGCCGAGTTGACGGCCGAAGCGCGGATTCCCTATGACCGCCTGGCGTCCGGCGAAGAGTTGACGACCGAGGACCTCCTCGACGTCAAATTCCACGAGAACAAAGAAAGCGTCGTCGCCGACCGCGCGTCGTCCGGCTGGGAAGACGAGTATTCGCTGCGCCTCTCGGGCTTCAACGAAGCCAAGTCGAAGATGGCGCTCGAGCTCGCCGACCAAAAGCAGAAGCTCGACGAAGGCACGCAGAAGGTCAACGACAAGATCAAGGCCTTCGGCGCCGAGCGCCGCCAGTTCGCCAAAGAGCGCGAAGAATTGAATAAGAAGAAGGCCGAGACCGAGAACAAGGTCAAAGGGCTCGAGGACAAGGTTCAAGAACAGCAAGGAACGATCGACGACCAGCAAACGCAGATCAAAGACCTGACGCCGGACGCGAAGCCTGGCGACAGCAAGGAAGGCAACAATGGCTAAGATTCGCGGCCTGCTCCTCACCGCTGCCGCCGTCCTGAGCCTCGCCTCTCCCGGCGAGGCCGAGCCGTCGCGCCTGAAGGACCTGGTTCACATCCGCGGCGTCCGCGACAACTTCCTGAACGGCTTCGGCCTGGTCGTGGGGTTGAAAGGCACGGGCGACAGCAAGAAATCGTTGGCGACCAACAAAGCCATCGCCAACATGCTGACTCGCATGGGCATGAAGACTACGCCCGACGAGGTCGTCTCCGGCAACATGGCCGCCGTCATGGTTACGTCGGACCTACCGGCCTTCTCGCGCATCGGCGAACGCCTCGACGTCAAAGTTTCGGCGATTGGCGACTCGAAGAGCCTCGCCGGCGGCACGTTGATCCTGACGCCATTGAAAGCCGGCAACAGCGAAGTCTATGCCGTCGCTCAAGGTCCGGTAGTCGTCGGCCAGGCGAGCGGCAACGGTCCCCAAGTTTTGTCCGTGGCCCGCGTCCCGGAAGGGGCGACCGTCGAGCGCGAGTTCATGCCGACGGTCGGCAAGAACGGCGTCTTGACCTTGACCTTGGCGCATCCCGATTTCACCACCGGTTCGCGCATTGCCGACGTCATCAACCAAAACTTGAAGGGCTTCTACGCCGACGCCAAGGACGTCGCTAGTGTCGAGGTTACGGTGCCGCCGATGTTCCAAGGCAAACTCGTCGAATTCGTCGCCGAGCTCGAGGGCATGCGCGTCGAAGCGGACACCAAGGCCGTCGTCGTGTTGAACGAGCGGACCGGCACGGTCGTCATGGGCTCGTCGGTCGTCATCGCGCCAGTGTCGATCGCCCACGGCGACTTGGCGATCCGCATCGGCGGCGGCAAGAAGGGCCAAGCGAAGAGCCCCGACAAGCATGTGGTCAACTTCCAAGGCGCCACCGTCGGCGACCTCATCGAGACCATGAACGCGCTCGGCGTCAAGCCGGCCGACCTCGTCGGCATACTCCAATCGCTCGCGGCGGCGGGCGCGCTCAACGCGGAGCTCAAATTCTTATGAGCAGCGCCATCGACGCCAACTTGAACATGGCGCAATTCCAGGCCCAAGCGGCCAAACAAAACCGGCTGATGACCGAACAAAAGGTCGGGGCGCGCGACGTCGCCGAGATCAAGAAGATCTCGGACGAGTTCGAGTCGATGTTCTTGAATTTGGTCATGAAATCAATGCGGGACACCGTCCAGAAGTCGGGCCTGGTCGATGGCGGCAACGCCGAGGACATTTATAAGTCCCTCCTCGACGACGAGTACACCAAGATGATGGCCCAGCAGCGAAGCACTGGAATCGCTGACAATATTGAGGAATTTCTCTTGAGAGCCCAGGCCGGAATGAAGCCGGCCGTCGATCCCTCCGTGGCCGCCACCAAGGCGCAAGGCCTGAAAGCCTATCAGGACGAAGGATTGCAGACTGGGGAAAAACAAGCGAAAATGAAGAACGGCGAGTCAAAAGCTCTATGAGAGGTGACGCATGGCAACCAAACCAGTGAACGGTGGCATTTCTTCTCCCGCTGCCAATGTTTTCGCGCCGCCCGCCGCGCCGCAAGGCAAGGTGCAGGACACCGGTGAAGCGACGCGCGCGAAACCCGTCGTCGGTCCCGCCAACACCGGCGCCGGCGCGGCGGACGCGAAGCCGCGCGAAGCGTCGAACGTGCAGATTTCCCCAGGCGCGAAGGACCGCGCCGAGGCTTTCCAGAAGGCCTTCGACATCGCCAAGAAGACGCCCGACGTTCGCGAAGACAAAGTCCAAGACTTGAAAGCCCGCATCGCCAACGGCACCTACCAGATCGACTCGGGCAAGATCGCCGACGGCATGGCCCGCGAAGCGATCATGGAACATCTCGCCGAAGGCGAAGAGCGTTAAGCTATTTCTCTCTCCCGTTTCTTTCCCGCTTTCCCCTTTCTTTCCTTGCCACTCCGAAGACACCGTTCCCGTCCTAGGGACTTTCCGTCGCTGAATCTCGTCAAAAGGTGACCGGACATGAGCTCATCGTCCATAGAACAAGTGATCGCCGTCGCGTCGCGGTTCAAGGAGCACGTCATGGGTCTCTACGACGCCTATGCGGCGCTGCCGTTGGTGATCGAGAAAGAGCACGACGCCATCCGCACGTCGCAGTTCGTCGCTGTGGAAGCATCGCGCCTCGAGAAGGAAGTGGCGGGCGAACGCATCGAGCTCCACTTTAACGCCTTGACCAAGGTTTCGGAGCAGCTCGGCGACCTGCAAAACCAGTTCCTCCAAGATCCGGGCAAGCGTCCGCAAAGCATGCGTGAAGCGCTCGGCGTCTTCCTGATGTTGGCCGGCGCCGCCGACGCCAACGATTTCGCCCACTCGGTGCTGCAACACTTGGTCGACGGTTTGACGAAGTTGGTCGCCGACTTCGAGAAGCTCTACTTCGAGGTCAAGCCCGTCATCGAGGGCAATAAATATCTGGTCACGACCATGCTCAAGAATTTCCAGGAGAGCTACCGCTTCTGGCAGGACGTCAGCGAAAAGGTCCAAGCGAGTTACAACTCCCAAGGTGTGCAAAGCACCGCGGGCAAAGCATCAGGTTTTGCCATCAAGGCCTGATGTGAGGTGCAATGCCTAGTCTCTTTCACACATTGAACGTCGGCGCCGAGGCCTTGTACGCCACGCGGCAAGGCGTCGACACGGCCGGCCACAAC
>JAYWBY010000405.1:0-4508 GCA_043781115.1 Pseudomonadota bacterium | reverse complement strand
ACCGACAGGAGCCCTCGTCATGCCCATGCTTGACACTTGCGCCGCGGTCGCGGTAGTGGCCCTTTCCGCATGCAGCACCACGCAGAGCTTCGAGGTGGAGCGCTCAAGCGTCGCGCCTGGCACCGCCATCACGTGGCTCGGCGAGCCGACGAACCTCGGTCCGGCGACGAGCCTGAAGCTCGGAGGCATGCTCGCACCAGTCATGTTGACCGACCTGGAAATGAAACCCTTTCAACTGGCCCCTACTGGCAAAGTCCGCCTGATAAGTGTGCTGCCGTCGCTCGACACGCCGGTGTGCGACATCCAAACGCACCGCCTCGGCGAAGGCCTAGACCTTGATCCACGCGTCGAACGCGTCACCATCAGCATGGACTTGCCGTACGCGCAGCGGCGTTTTTCGGAGGAGTCGGGAGTCGCGAACGTCACGTTCCTGTCGGACTACCGCGACGGCGCCTTCGGCAAGGCGACCGGTCTCGTGCTCGAGCGCAACGGCCTCTTGGCGCGCGCCTTGCTCGTCGTCGACGGCAAAGGCGTCGTCCGCCACCTCCAGGTCGTCCCCGAAATTCTCCGCCTGCCCGATTTAGCGTCAGCCACCGCGCGCGCCAATGAACTGGTGAAGACGAGCCACTAAAGAAAAGAATTCGCCCGCCTTTCGCAACCCCGGTCAACTCTCTGCCCTTTTGCTGCAATACCTTTCCAAATGAAGCCCGCGGCGTCTCGCCCGGGCTCTTCTCTCAAACCAGTGGAAAGGAACTCCATGAAATACGCGAACCCACTCTTTTCGGGCTTACTGCCCCTGGTCCTCGCCCAAGCGGCTTGCGGCTCCCATCACGGCGGCGGCAGCGGCGGCACGAAACCTACGCCGGCTCCAGGCGACGTCAAACCGACGGCCTCGGAAACCTACGTCATCGACGCCGAATCGTTACCGTCCTCCGGCGGCGAATTGACGTACGGCGGCCAACCGCTGCTTTGGTCATTCGCTTTGACGGTCGACGGCGAAGCTCGGACAGCCAAGACCAACGTCGAATTTGCCGTCGTTAGGGCCGAACTCGAGCACCAACCGGTGAAGGGTTCTAGTCAAGTGAGCCTGGAGCTGACGCTCAGGAGTTCTTCCGAACAGTTGCTCGCGACCAACCTCAAAGCTCAAGCCGATAAGACACCAGTGACGAGCGCCATGTGGCAGGACGCTTGCACCGCCGTGAGTCCAAGCCTTTCCATCCTCGACGGTGCCACCGTCGTCGAAAAGGGCGATACCAAGCACCTAAAGGTCGTCTTGAAGCTCTGTGACTTCGCCCAAGTCCTGGTCGCGCCAACGGTCTCGGTCGTTCCGGTGCAAGTGAAGGAAGACCCGCGCAACGTCGTCTGGGAATGCGCCGCCACGAACTACACGGGATTTCATAGTATCGGCAAAGTGCTTTATTCCGGCGACCCGTACTACGGGACTTGCCACGCTGGCTACACGACGCCGTCTGTCGGCACCGTCGTCACTTCCGACCCGCTGAAGGACGAAAGCGGAAACGACAAGGCGCTGGCGATCCCCAAGGGCTTCCTCAACGAACCCTTCCAATATGCCGCGAGCAACGACTTCCTCGACTACCTCGCCAACGGCGGGGCAGCGAAACGCTACAAGCTCTCGTCCGACGACTTCGACGGCTTGGCGAAGGGAACGCTGCCGTTCGGACTGATGCGGGATTGCCACACGCTCGAAGTGGAGCTTCTGTACAAAGACGCGCCGTCCGCCGCGAGCGGCACGGTGAAGGCAGCGCGTCTGACATTCCAACGCACCTACGACTCGACGGCAGGAGGCTTGACCTGGGTCGCCGACGACCAAACGGCCATGCCGACGCCCAACGAGGTTTATGCCGGCAACCAAGCGACGATCCGCTACTGGCTGCACTGTGCCTGGCAGAACCCGCTCGGCGCCGACGTCGTGACGCTCGCGCCGGTCAACTAACGCCCGAGAAAGCGCAAGGCGCGATCCGGGAAGTCGGTGAAGATACCGTCGACCTTGGCGGTGTCGAACAAGAGGTGGAGCAGGGCCTCGAAAGACGGGATGCCTTTCGGTAGATCGTCGGCCCGGACGGTGTAGGGGTGCACGACCAACTTTTGGGCGTGCGCCCATCCGACTAACTTCGTGGCCATGACCTGGCCCGGATGCTGCGGATCGGCGGTGAGGACGTGCGGCAGCCACGGACCAATGCCGGAAGCATACTGGGCGATCTCTTTCAAACCCGCTTCCGTCAGCATCGGTTTGAAGTCGGTATCGCCCTCTTTCCATTCGTTCTCGGCGATCAACTGGACGAGGCGGAGCGGCGATTTGAGCTGATCGTGCACGTAGTGGAGCGCCTTCGGATCGAAGCTTTGCAGATAAAGCGGCGCGGAGGCCGAGTCGTAGCCGTAGCGCGTCAGCATGTCGACGGTAATCTTGGCGATGTCTTGGCCCGCGGCAGTATGAAAGGCCGGAGCCTTCAATTCGGGATAAAGTCCTACCGTTCGTCCCGTGCTCTTGTTCAGACCTTGGACGAGCTGGATCTCTTCCTCGAGCGTCGGTACTTGGAACGCGCCGGCGTCACGCGGGAAACGCTTCGGGTAAACGGCGACTCCGGTTTTCAAGTCCGTGCGCTCGTGGACGCGCAGCGACTTGATCTCGGCCAAGGTGAAGTCGATCGCGTACCAGCGGCCGTCGGCGCGTTTTTTTTCCGGGAAGGCCGTCGAGGCGTCCGTCGTGTCGTCGAGCTGGATGTCGTGCAGGACGACGGGCACGCCGTCCTTGGTAAGGACCACGTCCGGCTCGATGAAGTCCGAGCCAAAGGCGTGGGCCATCGCGACTCCTTGGAGCGTGTGCTCCGGGAGGTAGCCGCAAGACGCGCGGTGGGCGATGACTACGCCGGGGTGAGGGGACTTGGCCAAGAGCGGGCCTCCTGGCAAGAGACATAGCACTATGCTGAACAGGGGCTTTTTCATTTCGGCAATATACTGAATATTCTCCAACATTTCCAGCTATCTATGGGAAAATTATCGGATCTTTACGCAGGCTTAACAGTCAGCTCCGATAATGACCCCATGTTCTTCGAGTCGCTCAAACGCCTTTTGAACCAACGCCCGGAAGCCAAACGCGCCGAGGCCGTCGTTCTTTCGCAGCGCCCCCGCGGGCCCGAGCTAAAGCCGCAGGTTCTCTGGAGCCGCGACAACGTTCGCCCTGGCGACTTGGGCAGCCTCGGCCAAGAACTCGGGCGGGACTAGGCGGCGTCATGTCCCCTGGCAAGCGTCATGCCCACGTGTCTACCGAACCGGCGAGGGAGAGTTCGGTAAGATCGGCAAAGGGTTTTCGTTGGCCGACTCAAAGCCGCAAGCTAACGCCAAGGCCGAGGGGAAATGCGTCATAATTCAAAACAGGAAACGCGGCATCGCCCGCGGCCTGCTTGAGGCGCTCGGAGAGTGCGGCATCAATGCTCGCGTGGTAAGACTCGACGCGGAAAAAATAGCAGAAGGTCGATCCAAATGTGAGCTGTAGGCCGGCGCGGTAGCTTATGCCGTCATACTTGACGCGGCTTTGCCTGTCGACGAGCCGGACCTTGGCCAAGCTGTCGCCGTACGCAAAATCCAACTGCAGCGGGAACACTGAGTTCCCAACGACGAACTCAATGCCAGTCGTTTGAATAAGCGCCGACAGGGGCTTGGCGACGTCCATGATGCTTGGGTGATCCAGTTGAGTTTGTTCCCCGAAGAGACCGACGCGCACAGGTATCTGGTAGACTTCGACCCCCGAGTAAGTGCAGATTAGACGGCTCGAGAAGCCGCGATAACGGACTCTTGCGGCCTCGCCCATGAGGTGATAGGTGCCCAATTCGCTTAGCTCGAACTCGCGTTGCTCGGCGAAGGCGCTGGCTGCGAAGCCGAGGACGACCAAACAACCAGCTAGCAATAGCGGCCGCAGAACCCAAGCGGAACGCCAAAGTCGACGAAGAGTTAGCCGCATTTTGGCTCTGTCCAAGGCTTTTACTTCGTTCGTCCGACTGTGAGCCAGCCTTCGTCGCCGTCCTTTATTGTAGCTGCTCCTTCGATCGAGTCTGTCATCGACGGCGAGGGAGGTCTGTGCGGGCTGGGCATGACGTCTCACTATTCCAGGCACTTTTTGATGTCGTCTTGGACGGCCCCGATCAGGCCGTTGTCGACCATGGACTTGTAGAGTTTCTCGACGCCCTTGCGGATCTCCGGTGGCACGTCGTCGCCCTCCTCGTCGGCGTCGTTGGTGTTGATTGCGGCTTCGGCGGTGTCCTTTAGGGCGCCGATGTTCTCGATCAGGTCGACGATGCCGAGGTAAAGGCATTGCGGGATCTTGCAGACGTTCGACTCAATGGCCGACGGCGGTAGCTGCGAGTACTTGCTCGACGCGATCGGTTTGTTGACCAGGTCGGCGTAAGCCGGCATCGGGCATTGCTCCGGATGCTTCTCGAAGACGACCAAACCGTTCAAAACCCGCATTTCGATCGCGATCCACTTCCAAT
>JAYWBY010000404.1:0-1504 GCA_043781115.1 Pseudomonadota bacterium | reverse complement strand
GGAACCGCCGGAGGTGGAGTCTCCGCCGCCGCCACTTCCTGCTTCTTCGTCACGATCGGCGCCGTCGACGGCTTCTCCTGAGCGACGAGGGTTACCGTCGTGTAAACCGCCTGAAAGGAGCCGAAGTTCGACGTGGCGAACTCGACTTTGCCACCCACGATTTTCAACTTGTCATGCCCAATGACGCCGACCGTAACGTCCCCGTTCGATTTTTTGGCTTTGTAAATGACGATCAATTCCTTCGTTTGGCCGTCAAGGGCGAGGCTGGCGCCGTCGAGCGAGATGCTGACGGTGAAGGGCACGGTGACGTCGATGTTTTCCGAGCTGGAAATGACGACGGCTGGGCTCGCCTGGGAGATTTGCGAGGCGTCGGCTAGCCCAAGATCTTGGGCCACGGCCGAAGTGGCGAGCGAGGCGCCCTCTTCGACGGAGATGTTGGTGTCGATGGCGACCGAACCTGGAGCGAAGACGACGCCGGAGCCGCTGATGGCGCTGTCAGCGCTCGCCTTGATGGATTGCGAGGCACCGGAATTCGCCGATAGCGATGCTGTGACCACGCCGCCCGTGTCCGAGAGCACGGGAGCCTCTTGGGCTTCTCCCGAGTCCGAAGACAAGGTCGCCGAGCCCTTTTGCTTGAAGAAGCCTGGGCCGCTCAAGCAGCCGGTCAAGGTCATGGTCAAAAAGGACGCGAAAAGGACGCTTTTCATGGGTCACCCATTCTGCTGATCAATGCCTAATGGAAAATCTCGGCAGAATCGCAAGAACCATGAATATTAGGCGTTGTTCGTAAAAGTATCGGTATCTTATGACTCGCTTTCCCGAGTCGCCTAGCTGGCATTTTTGTCGGAAGGTGAGGCGGGGGTGCCGCCCTTCTCTTCGACTTGGATCTCCTCGAGGGGCACGATATAGCTGCCCCGGCGGCGTTTGCCGAGGATGCAGACGTTGACGACCTCGTTGGTGACGGCGACCACTTGACCGCAGATCATGACGGCCATGTTCGCGGCCAAGATTTCTTCGACGTAAATTCGCGACGTCGAACTGAAGGTCAAACTGCTGTTGGCCTTTGCCAAATGGGCTTCGGCGCGCTCCACCAAGGTGCGCATCCTCGTCAACCGGTCCTGAAGCTCTTCCTTCATTTCTTTGTGACGCTGCGTCAGCTGAGCCTTGGACTTTTGCACGAGTTCGCGCAAAGCCTGGCGGTCCTCCTGCTGGCGCTTCTGCAGCTTCTCGAGCCGCGCCTTGCGGATGTCGACGGCGTGTGCTGCCCGCCAATCGACGCCGACGTTCAATGTCGTGATGGCGCCGCGCTTGAAGCCAAGGTTGAACGTGTAGAGAGAGTCCTTGGAAATGATCCGGCCGCCGGCTACGACGCCGCCTTTGCTCAAGACCTTCGTCGTGCCACCGGTGATGACTTGGCTGTTGATCAAGGCCTTCTGCACGACGAGGTTGCCGCCGCAAATGATGTTCGAGTTTTCAATGAACTCGGCCGTCATGTCGCCGCGCG
>JAYWBY010000403.1:0-1505 GCA_043781115.1 Pseudomonadota bacterium | reverse complement strand
CACTGGCCTCGAACGCTTCCCGGAAACCCTCGACCAGCTGGACGCCATCGTCAAAATGGGACCGAAGGCGGAGCCGTATCTGAAGGACGCCGCCTTCGAGCGCCTCAAGATCTTGGTAAAGCTCGACGGCGACCAGAAGTACCCTCCTGTGCCAGAACCGGGCGACGTCAAGACGCCTTTGCCGCTACCCGCTCTCAAGAAGCGCTTCGCCGACGCGGCCACCGACTATTTGATTCTCGTTCCCGACGCCGAGAACGCCGTCAACTTGAAGTATCAGATCGCCCAGGATCTCTTCACGTACGGCCACTATGACAAAGTCCTGCCGCTCTTCGAGGCCCTTATTACGACCTATCCGAAGACCGAGCAAGCGAAGGCCGGCATCGAGACCTGCCTGTCGATGAACCTAAAACGGAAGAACTACGCTGAGCTGATCCGCCTGTCGACCGACTTTCTCAACAACCGCAGCGTCAAAGGCAAAGTCCTGCGCGAGTACATCAAGCAGAACCTAGACTGGGCGAAGACCCAAACGGGCGGCGCGGAGACGACCGCGCATTGAGCTATTATTCTTGGCTAAGGCAATAAAGGTGCAGCGCGGTGTCGCAAGCTTTCGCGCCTTTGTCGTACCATTTATCGTCATTTTCCTTCGCTTTGCCGGAAGCACCGCTATCCGCCGACGAGTTACTCGTCCAACCAAGACAATTTCCGTCGGAACCCGTGCTTGAGCCCGTCCAAGCGACGTCAGCTGATTCAACGGCATTGCCGTTCTCATAGTAGAGGTCAAACTTTGTCGGTCGGTTCCAAAAGTCGCCAGGCTTCGCGGCGATATTTTGGTTTTTTAAGTTCACGACGCCACCCAGGATCGTCACGCTTAATTTGATGGGCGTATTGGGCGACCCCAGTACTGCCTTCCAGGAGTGCGAGAGCGAACTCAGACCTGGTGGGGCCGCCTGAGTGCAAATGGTATTCGCGTCGGCGACCGATTGGAACGGCGCCTTTCCCGGCATGTATGACGCACTCGTCACGAAGAACACCAGGTCGCCGACTTTACTGGTCGATGTGCTCGTACCTAATCCCGTGGGAATTGCCGAATTGTCCGTCTTCGCCAGCGGGCCGCTGTCAACTTCAACACCGCCCACCATCGCCGTCACTTGGAGGCTTTTCAGATCTGTCGCCTTTGCCGGGGATATCTGGAAGAAAAAATTCATGGGCGAATCCGCCGCCGCGACCGTCAACTCAGCGTCTTCCGTCGAGCCGTCACCAAAGACAAGCGTGACCTTCGCGTCCGTAACTGTCGCAGTCGTCTTTTGCTTCGTGGCGGTGTCGGTGATCACGCAACCAAAGCCGACGTTGTCTGCTTGCAAAAAGCCGTCGGGCGTCGGCGTCGGGCCGCAGGACATTGTAAGAAAGGCGCCGGCAACGGCCACCGGCTCGGTCGCGGGCTTTTCCTCGTCGGGTTGGGCCTGGGGTTCGCTCGAGGTGGTCTCGGTGGAAGGCGCGGATTTGGC
>JAYWBY010000402.1:0-4525 GCA_043781115.1 Pseudomonadota bacterium | reverse complement strand
TGATCCGGCCACCGAGACCGCCGGCGTCATTAAACGCCCCTAACTTTACCGCTTAGTCTTGTTGGCGAAGGCCGCGAACTCGCCGGGGAGCTCCGATTCGAAGCTCAGCGTTTCTCCGGTGGCTGGGTGATTGAATCCCAAGACCCGCGCGTGCAACGCCAAGCGCTTATAAGGCCAAGCCGCGTGGGTAGCCATATCCGGGCGATAGCGCGTGTCCCCGAGGATCGGATGCCCGAGTTCCGCCAAGTGCACCCGGATTTGGTTGCGGCGACCCGTTTCCAGGCGAACGACGACCAAGGTCGCGTCGCGGTAACGTTCTTTGACTTCGTAATGGGTCACCGCCAGCTCGCCGTGTTTCGACACCGAGCGTTGATTCAACGCTTTGTCCGTGGCGAGATGGCTGCGAATGACGCCTTTGTCCTTTTCCAAGCGTCCGGCGGAGATTGCGGCGTATTCGCGCTGGGGTTTCCTCGCGACGAATTGGTCGATGACCCGTTGGGCCATCTGGGGCGTCCGGCCGAAGACCAACAGTCCTGACGTGTCGCGGTCGAGCCTATGGACGACCGAAACCTTCGTGCGCCGCGGTTGACCCTGATTCAAATGCGTCGACAAGAGATCGACTAGAGTCTTGCCTTCGCCCGCTGTCGTCGGCACCGTCAGAATTCCAGCTTGCTTGTCGACGACGACGATGTGCTGGTCGACGAAGACGACCGTGAAACCGCGAGTGGCGCGCGCCGCCGGCTTCTCCTTGTAGCGCCGCGCCGGGTCGAAGACCAAGTTCAGCTGGTCGCCGACGCCGACACGGGCGCCCGGATCGTCCAAGCTGGCGCCGTTCAGGCGGACGCCGCCATGGTCGAAGAGCCCCCGCACGCGGGCGCGCGACAGCTCCGTCAGCCGCGCGACGACCAGGTCGGCGCGACCTTCGTCGACTTTCTTCAATTCGTAATCGATCGTTTTTTCGGCCATGACGCCGTTCGTCCCATTCGGCCAAGGGCCAAGTCAAGCGGGTGTTACAGAGAATTTACACGATTGCGACGGGGGAATGACACGCAAAATGGCCGAAACTGATAGTCATAAAGCCAGGAGTTTCGCCCTTGCCCTTGCCGATTCTACCACTGCTCGGACTACGCACCCCGGTGTCGTCGCTGACGCATTTGGTCGGGTTTTTCTTCGCGTTGCACGCTGCGAGACGACTCTGGCTACTCGAACGACGCGGCTTGGGGAGGCGCTTGGCCCTCTCGTGCTTCAGCGTCAGCGCCCTGCTCCTTTACGCCGCCAGTGCGACTTATCACGGATTGTCCTTGCCGGCGCCCGAGCTACAGGTCCTCCAGCTGCTCGATCATAGTGCGATTTACCTTTTGATCGCCGGGACGTACACCCCGACGCTGGCCCTGCTGCTGAAGTCGACCCCGCGCCGCAACGCCCTACTTGCGACGATCTGGGCGATGGCCCTCGGTGGCATTGCCTGCAAATGGTTGCTCGCCGATCCGCCTTATTGGATGACGGTGACCCCTTACTTGGCGCTCGGCTGGGTCGGCGTCATTGAGGTCCGCCAGATCGTCCGGTCGCTCAACTGGCACGGCACCAAGTGGGTCGTCGCTGGCGGCGTCTCTTACAGCATCGGCGCCGTCCTCGACTGGCTGCGTTGGCCGACGCTGGTTCCCGGCGTTTTTGGCTCGCACGAGCTTTTCCACCTCTTCGTGCTCCTCGGGACCTACTGTCATTATGTATTGATGGTCCGCTACGTCATCCCCTACGAGCTCCCTCCATTGACCCGACCCGCGCCGACATTAATTTCCGCCAGTCCAGAAATTGCCATTTAACCACCTGTAAACATTCGGCTATCCAGTTCGTGGTGCTGTTTCGCGCGCAAACCGCGTAGAACCCCCTTCCCGAATACCCTAGGAGCCCCTCCCCCGTGACCGAACAACCTGAAAATCAAAGTAAATCCGGATTCGCCTCGCTCGGCCTCGACGACCGGCTGGTGGCGACCCTGGCGGCGCTCGGCTACGAAGAGCCGACGCCCATTCAGCGCGAGGCGATCCCGCCGCTGGTTGCCGGCCGCGATTTACTCGGGCAAGCGGCGACGGGCACCGGCAAGACGGCGGCTTTCGCCTTGCCGCTCATTCAGCGGGTTCTGGCTGCCCGTGGCAACAAGAGCAAGGGGCCGCGCGGCCTCGTGCTTTGCCCGACGCGCGAGCTGGCGATGCAAGTCGCGGAAGCCGTCCATCGTTACGGCCAAGCGCTCGGCGTCAGCGTCTTGCCGATTTACGGCGGCCAAGCTTACGAACAGCAAGTGCGCGGCCTGCGCCGCGGCGTCGACATCGTCGTCGCAACCCCTGGTCGCGCCATCGACCACATGCAAAATAAAATCCTGCTCCTCGACGGCATCGTTTCCGTCGTTCTCGACGAAGCCGACGAAATGCTCGACATGGGCTTTTTGGAAGACATCGAGAAAATCCTGAAGGAAACGCCGAAGGAGCGGCAAACGGCGCTGATTTCGGCGACCTTGCCCCCGCGCGTCGCGTCGGTGGCGAAGCGCTATTTGAAAGACCCGGTGGCGATCCGCATCGCCGAGGAGCCCTTGGCTTCCGGGAAATTGCCGCAGGTCCGCCAAACCGTCTACATCGCCGGACGAGCGAAGAAGGTGGCGGCCCTGGAGCGGCTCCTCGAGCTCGAAAATCCCGAGTCGGCGATCATCTTCTGCCGCACGCGCCACGAAGTCGACGAACTGGCGACGAAGCTCAGCGGCCAAGGCCACCGCGTCGAACCGCTGCACGGCGGCATGTCGCAGCAGCAGCGCGAGCGCGTCATCAAAAAGCTGAAGACCGCCGGCGCCGACTTGGTCATCGCCACCGACGTCGCGGCCCGCGGCTTAGACATCGAACGCCTCACCCACGTCATCAATTTCGACGTTCCCGCGGCGCCGGACGCCTACGTCCACCGCATTGGCCGCGTCGGTCGCGCCGGTCGCGAGGGTGTCGCGATAACCTTGGCCGAACCCCGCGAAACGCGGCTCTTGCGCAACATCGAGCGCTTGACCCGCCAGCGCATCGAGCTGGCCACGATTCCGACGCTCGCGGATTTGCAGGCTCGCCGCCTCGACATGACCAAGTCGGCGCTGCGCGAAATGATCATCGCCGGCGACCTCGAACGCTACCGCGACATCGTCGAATCGCTGTCGTCCGAGTTCGACATCATGGAAGTGGCGCTTGCCGCCGTCAAAATGGTACACAAACCTGATCCAGGTTTGGCCGCGGAAGAGGCGCGCGAACAGGAAGACGCGAAATCCCAGCAGCGCAGCGAAGCGCCGATGGTGCGCCTTTTCGTCGGCATCGGCCGGGTCGCCGGCTGCCGCCCGCAAGACCTGGTCGGCGCCATCACCGGCGAAGCCGGGATCAACGGCCGGGACATCGGCGCCATTCAAATCACCGACCGCTTTTCGCTCGTGGAAATCCGCGAAGATCGCGTCGAGCGCGTGCTCACCGCCATGCAGGACGCGACCATCAAAGGCATGCCGGCGACGTTCCGGCGCGACACGCAGCAGGGCGATTCCCGTCCCGAGCAAAAGTCCGAGCAAAAGTCCGATCAAAGGTCCGATCGCGGGGAGCCCGCGCGTCGGCCGCCGCCGCCAAAAAAGAAAAGCGGCTACCCGCGCCCGAAAAACTAAGTCCACACTGAAATCAACGGGTTGGCGGTAGTCGCTCGGCCGTTCTTCTGGCGGTCGGCAATTTCATGGCGTATTCATCGTCGCTGTGCGACAACCAGCGGTATGTCATTGTGACATTCCCGAGGTGCTCGTGCGCATCAATCTGAATGCCCGACATGCCTTGATCGCTTTAGCCGTCCTCTTCATCGGGGCGCTTCTTTACGTCCCTCTGCGCGGCATCCGGGCCACCGTCGCCAATGCCGCCTGGGTTTCCCACACTTATCAGGTGCGGAAAGAGATTCAAGACATCCCGGACGTTTTGCTCACCACCCTCGACTTGAACCGCGACTACTACACCACCCATGACCTCAAGTACCTGAAACAAAGCCAAGCCAAGGCTCAGCAGCTCCTCCAGGAAGCCAAGCAGGTGCACGACCTGATCGCCGACAGCCCGCAGGAAGTCGAACGCATGGCGGAGCTCACGGGCGAGCTCAACAAGGCCTTGGCGGCGCTCGCCGAGAGCTCGAAACTCGATAATTTTCCGCCGAACCAAGAACAATTGATGAGCCGAGTGCGGCTTCGCGAGAGCATTTTGAACCACGTCCAGCCGTTGATCGACGAGCTCGACCGAGGCGAAGAAGCGCTGCTTGCCATACGCCTGAAGGCGCAGCGCCAACGCGTCATCATCGATTCGATCTTGTCCGGCGGCGTCGGCCTGCTCGCCGCCGCCGCGATGATTTTACTGCTCGTCATCATCCGCCGAGACGCGCTGAAGAAGACCCGACTGGCGGAAGACCTGCAGGCCGCGACTGCCGCCGCGCAGAACGCCAACCAATCAAAGAGTGTCTTTCTGGCGAACATGAGCCATGAGATCCG
>JAYWBY010000401.1:0-4555 GCA_043781115.1 Pseudomonadota bacterium | reverse complement strand
ATTTGCTTTTGCGCGGCGGTCAGGGTCGAGCCGAGTGGCATCTTGCCCGACTGAACGTCCGACAAGACGGTCGCCTTGTTTGATTCGACTTTGGAGCGAGTGCTGAGATCCGGCGCCGTCTTGCCAGCGGCGTGACACTGGGCAGTGGCGCAGCTCGTCACGATCAAGTTTTTCATGTCGGTTTCGTCGGCTTTCCAGTCATCCGTGCCAGTCCCTGTGCCGGTTCCCGTATTCGTTTTGGTCGCCGTGTTGGTGCCGGTACCGGTCTTGGTGCCGCCGTCAGCGTCGTCTTCCAAGAAGTTCTTCGACTTCCAGGCTTCGAACTTGGTGACCGCATTGGTGTCGACCTTCGACGCGCCTTTCGGCATCGAGTGCGCTTTGAGCGTCTTCAGAATGCCGTCATATTCGCTCTTCGCGTCGTCAAAACTAGCCAAGTACGGCTGTTGCGGCTTGGTCGCGTCGTCGGCGTGGCAGCTCGTACAGTTCTTGTCGAGATAGCCCTTCACCCAACCGTTGTAAGACACGAGCGTCGTGCCAGTGCCGCCGGTTTTTTCGCCCTCGAGTTTGCCGTCGCTGATCCACTTGGCGAGCTTGTCGATCGAGGCTTGTTTGACGGCCTTGCCGTCTTTCGGCATGCGGGCATCGCCGGTGGCTTTGATGGCTTTCAGTATTGCATTGGAGTTCGTTTTCGTTTTCACAAGTGCATACGTCGACAAGTCAGGCTGCCCGGTCTTGGCTTTCGCCTTCGAATGGCAGCTGATGCAATTGTCGGTGAGCCAGCCTTTGACCCAGCCTTCGTACGTGACTTTTTCCGTCTCGTCGCCGTTGTCGACGGCGCCGTCGTCAGAGCCGGCACGGCGCGGCGCGTCGGTCTTTTTCGTCTGACAGGCCCAAAGAAGAGTCAAAGCCACAGGCACGACGGCGATCATGAGCTTTTGGCGCATCGCATTTCCCAGACAAAGAGTTGAACGGACAATGAGACGACTTTGCAAAAAAGACGCCACCAATCATGCTAAGGCAAAGCCCCAAAGGCGTTTGATATCTTCGGGAACTCTAGCGATGAAAAGTGAACAATGCCTTATCGTAACATGAATATCGCCCAAGCCTTAGACGGCCGGACGAGGTGCAATTGGACTTCATTGGCGTTGCCAAACCCTTCATTTCCAAGTGCAAAGTATTGATATTTTAATGATTATTTCCCACAATTTAAGTCTCGCCCAAGTTCTCCGAATGAGATGGATGCCAGCCCGGCTCGCACTTCGAGCCTAGGTCAAAGGCATTAGAGGGGGAATTCGCTATGAAACTTCATGCCAGCCGGCGCGTCATCCCGGCTCCCACCGAAACCCAAGAAGAATTCAACAGCGACGACTTTTTCGAGAACGACTTTCTAGTCAGCCGGCAAACCGGCGACGAAGAAACGCTCGCTGGCTACGAGATTCCCGAGCCGACCCCAAGCTTGATGCACGCGGCGTTGAAGCTCCTCGGTCGGTGAGCTCGGTGATTTTGCCGCCTCCGGCCGTTCAGTATTTCAGAGATTCGTTTTTTCTTTGAATGGCCGGGCTCCGAGCTGGCGACATGGCTTCGCGAAGGAGCCGACGCAACCGATCGTTCAAAGAAAGAGGCTTTGGATCAGCGTGTTTCCGGACACCATTTGGGCCATCATGCCGAAGCTGGTGACCACGAGCATCGGCATCGACACCCAGGTGATTCCCGAGAAGGCTATGCCAAAGAGGCGCCAAAGCAAAAGCCCGGGGTTTGGACCCGGGCTCTTACTTGTTTCGTCTTCCGAGGAGACGAAAGCGCTGGCTTACTGGACGTGGAGGAGGTCGATGGATCCGTCGCCCGCGTCAGTCGCTTGGAAGCGGTAGTTCTCGACGAAGCGGCAGCCCGCCGGGCGGAGAGCCGTCAGGGTGTCGGCCAGGTCGTAGCTCAATTCAGCGCCGTCTGTGGCCTTAGTCATGAATTTCACAGTGAGTTTGAGCGGATCAGAGTTACGGTCGAAGTACTCACGGAACAGCATGACGGTATCTTTTTCGATTTTCAGCTCGGTCCATTGGGCGTTCGCTTCATCACCGTAGCGGTACTGAATCGTGACGTCTTGGTCCAAACCGACGTTACCGACGCACTGGCTCGACCAGATGCGCAAGCCTTCGGCTTGACCGCTCGTGTCGACGTCGATCGTTTTGACGCCGGCCGCGAAAGCGGACGTGCCAGCCAGAACCAGAGCCGCTGCGACAAGGGACTTCATGAACTTCATAGAGGCCTCCAAAATGGTTATTCCCATGAGGGACGGGGGGTAATTGCTAAGGACGATACTCCCCGGGTTCGCGCCTGCCCTCGGACAAATTCGGACAAGTAAATGCTCAAAACCTGGCCATATATGTAAAACTTTTTGTGCAAATCTAAAGCAGCCTAGCGGATGCGGTGAGAGCGCGGCCGGGCCAACCGCGCCAGGCGAGCCTTCGGCCGGATTGGTTGCGGATGAAGCAACATGACGATGGCTCCGACTGCCGCCCAGCCGAGTGCCAGGTACCCTACGCTCCACATCGCTGTGCCGTGGACCGCGAGCGAACCGAGGCAAACGCCGATCAGCGCACCAAACAGCAAGTGAGAGAGCGTGTTGATTCCTGCAGCGGCGAAAGTGAAGGGCCGCACTTCGTCGCCCATCTGCACCGAGGACAATCCCATTCCAAAGAAGAAACTGACGAAGGCGCCGTGCACGAATCCGATCAGCAAGCCGAGCTCGATGCTTGCGCGCACCGTCGGTGGGTTAACGAAGCTGAAAACGTAGGCGTAGACCGCGGCAAACAGCACGCCGACGAACAAATTGAAGAGGACGCGCGTCGCGGGAGAATAGAACTTCTCCGGGATGACGAGCGAACCGACGGCCCGAATCATCGGGCCGCGGATCAGGCCAAGGCGGACGGCCGCCCAGTTGAAGCCGAGCATGTACGCCGTCGCGACCAGGCCAACTAAGACGATGTTTAACAAATTCATGGGTCGAATCCTCCTTGGTTCCCTCCCCTACCCGCAAGAAGCTTGCCAGCTCACCCACTGTTTGAAGACGCTTTCACCGCGGCGGATTGTCGCAAATTCACTACAGAATGGACTAAATTTCGCGGCGTCTCAGGCGAAGGATTAGCGGCTTCGCCATGCCCAAAGTCGCACCGGGCGCCGGGCTAATCGTCTGCTCACCGCCTACGCCTTCGACGCGAAATCGCGTCAAAATCGTCGCGGCGATCAGCTTTACTTCCACCGTCGCCAGCACTCGGCCAATGCAGACCCGAGGTCCGCCCCCAAACGGGAAGTAGGCGAAGGGCGGCGCAGTCTTCACTTTGCCGTCGAGAAACCGCCGCGGCATGAACTGCAGGGGGTCCGAGAACCAACGCGGGTCCCGTTGCGTTACGTAAGGCGAAAGGTAGATGGCGTCGCGCGGCTTCAAGCGATGGCCGCCAAGCTCCGTCTCGACAACCGGGCTGCGGTCGAAGAGCCAGACCGGTGGATAAAGCCGAAGGCACTCGGAAAGCACCGCGTCGAGCAGCGGCAAGTTTTGAACGGCGGCAGGTGCAAGTGTTTCGTCTGCCGTCGCGACGCCACGCAACTCGTCGACCAGCTCGGCTTGCAGCTCCGGGCGGTAGGCCAAAAGATGAAAGAGCCAGGCCAAGACCTTCGCCGTCGTTTCGTGACCGGCAAAAAGCAGAGTCGCGACTTGGTCGCGCCACTCGGTCGGCGTAACTTCTCCCCTAGTCACGGCTTCGCCTAGCGACGACGCTATCGGTGGTCTTTCGCCGTCGGTTGGGGTCGCTTCGCGGCGAAATTTCGCCAGCGACGCGTCGAGCGAGGCGACGGCGCGCGCTTCGCGCCGGTTGCGCGCGGTCGGAAGCCATCCGGGCCACGGCATCGAATTGAAGCGCTGCGCCATGGCGTCGGCGAAGGTTCGCGTCGCCGCGCCGAGCTCGCCCAAGCCCCCCGGCGCGCCGCCAAAGAGCGCCGCTGCAATTACCGTGAGCGTCAAGTCGCCCATCGCCGCGCCGAAGTCTACCGCCTCGTCCTTCGCCAGAGCCTCATCACACCAATCCAGCGCGGCCTTGGCAATTTCTGGACCGAGCGCCGCCACGGCGCCACCGCTGAATGCCGGCGCCAGGCCGCGCCGTTGGTAGCGATGCGTTTCACCCTCGCTCAATACCAACCCGTCGCCCAGAAATTTGCCGACCATCGTCCGCGTTTGCTTGGACTTGGTGAATTCGCCGGCACGCGACCCCAGAATTTCGCCGATCAGCGTCGGGCCCGACACCAGGACGAAGCGCGTGGTCGGAACGGGGGTCAGAGCCACGACATCGCCGTGGGTTCGCGCTTGGTCACAGAGAAATCCCAGGAAGTCCCGCCGCACCGCCGCAAGCTGCCAGAGCCAACCGTGTCTTGGCCGCGGCATGCGTTTTGATCCAGCAAAGGCGCGGGCCGGGGCAACTATGGAGGTCAAACGGTCGCTCACTTGCTGCAGTTCGTCATGGATTCGCTGAGAAAGACGAAGCTCTCGGCAGCCGGCGTGACGCGA
>JAYWBY010000400.1:0-4561 GCA_043781115.1 Pseudomonadota bacterium | reverse complement strand
GCGAGATTGGTGCCGGTGTCGACCCGGGACTTCTTGCCTCCGATGTCGAGCACGATCTGGCCGTTGCGCGAGACCTTGAAGTCCTCGGCCTTGGTCGGGTTCATGTCCTTGTCGTACCACTCGATCTTGACGTGGCTGTCCTTGCCGCTCAGGGCCGAGAAATAATCGCTGATCAACGTCCGCACTTCGTTGCCGGGCGGGTAGAAGAGCGCGATGGTCATCGTGTCGGTAAGCGTGCCGACCATCTTCATGGTCGATTCGGAGGGCGTGCGGATCTTGAGATAGCTCCAGTCCCGCTGCACGTCCTTCTTGTCGCCGCTGTAGTTGATCGTCGTCAAAAAGGCCAGAAGCAGGCCAATCGCGAGCCAAGACATACCGGCGCGGGTCACGCGCTGAGGTTCGGCGTTCTCGCCGCGTCCGGTCGAGCGCATCGCCCATTCGGAGCCGACGCCGATGGAAATACCCAGGACCAGGCAGAGAAGCCAACCGGCGACCAGGGCCTTCGTCGAGAACGTGTCGGGCCCGCCCTTGTCGCCGAGGGCGCGCAGATAGCCGAGGTAGATGCCGAGGCCCGCCGTGACCAGCGCTTGCCAGAGGAGGAGAAATCGCCATCCCTTGGCTTCTTGCGGCATGCCATGCGTCTTCGCTGACACGCCAAGCATGAAGGTCATGACCAGTCCGAGACCGCACAGACCGAACGCCGTGAAGCGCAATGCCGTATGATAGGTCTCCGAGCCCAGGTACCGGTCCGTGATGAAGAGCAGCAGGGGTCCCAGCAAGAAGATCGGCAACCGCAGCGCGCTCAGCAGCTTATTCATGTCAGCCCTTCCACCTTCTGGCCTCGAGAGCCCTGACCGAACATTCCAAGAAGAAGAAGACCAAGCTCAAGTAATAAATGATGTCGCGCGTGTGAACGATGCCCTGCGAGAACGGCGAAAAGTGCTTGTTGTGGATCGCCAAGTAGCTGAACACGTCCTTGAACGGCGGCTCGACGATGTCAGCAACCATCCAAAGGACCAGAAACGTTACGGTAAAAAGCGTACCGGTGACGCCGGCGATCAGCTGATTGGGCGATATAGTCGACGCGAAAAGCGTGATTGCGATCGCCGAGGCGCCGATCAAGAGCAGCACGAGATAGCCCGACGCCAAGTGGCCGAGCGACACCTTGCCGTTGATGAAGATCAAGGCCGGCAGATAGAGCGACAAGATGTGAATCACGATCGAGAAGAGCAGCGCCGACAGGAACTTGCCGTACACCAACTGGCGTTCGCTAATAGGCGACGTGTAGAAGAGCACGATCGTGCCGTTCTGCTTTTCCTCAGCGATGAGCCGCATCGCCAAGAAAACGCCGGCCACCATCGAGATTCCAGAGGCGAAGTAAAAAAAGTCCGCCAAGACGTCGGCGGAGAACTTCGGGCTGTTGCTTACCGCTTGGGCGTTGAAGAGAAGGCCGTCGATGAACAACGCGGCGGCGCAAATGACGTAGCCCATCCAAGTCGAGAAGAACGCCCCGAGCTCGCGGCCGGCGACGAGAAAGCACTTACCCATGGGTCCGCTCCTCCTTGGGCTTGATCAACTTCATGAAGAGACCTTCGAGGCCCGCTTCCGACCGCGCCATGCCGAGCAGGCCGGCCCCGGAATCGATGACGGTCTTGGCGACGCGCGCCCTGACGTCAGCTTCGGTGCTGAGCACCAAACGTTTGCCGGCTCCGACGCCAGCCGGCGTCGTCTCGACGTTGGTGACGCCTGGAATTTTGGCGAGCGTGTCCGTGAGACCGGCAGGAAGCTGGTCGACGTCGCACGACAGCCGCATACTTTTCGTCATAGCGGCCTGCAGCGACGCTTCCGTGCCTTCCGCGACGAGACGGCCACGATCGACGATCAAGATGCGGTCGCAGGTCTTGGTGATCTCAGAAAGGATGTGGCTCGACAAGACGACGGTGTGCTTGCCCTTCAGCGATACGATCAAATCGCGCATTTCGACGATCTGCACCGGATCGAGGCCGTTGATCGGCTCGTCGAGGATGATGACTTTGGGATCGTGAACGAGCGCCTGGCCGATGCCGACGCGTTGGCGAAAGCCGTGCGACAACTCGCCGAGGCGCGCCTTTGAGACTCTGTCGGTGTTGGTCTTCTCCATGACGGATTTGACCTTGGCGTCGACCTCGCCGGCGGGCACGTTCTTCAACTTGGCGACGTAGCGCAAGTAGGACTCGACCGTCATCTCGTCGTAGAGCGGCGGCGTGTCAGGCAGGTAGCCGATCAACTTCCGGATCTCCTCCGGGTGCTCGTCGACCGAGTAGCCGTCGACGACGGCGCGGCCGCCCGACGGCAGGAGGAAGCAACCGAGGATCTTCAAGATCGTACTCTTGCCGGCGCCGTTCAACCCGAGCAAGCCGACGATTTCGCCTTGCTTGATGGTGAAACTAACGCCGTCGATCGCTCGATGGCCGGAATAGGACTTCGAGAGGCTTTCCGCGACAATCATGGTCGTTCCAACCGTGAAATCTACATGACTAGACTATGGGACTAAGATGCTGAAACGTTCCGGCGTCGTCAATGATTTAAATGAGATGCTCGGATGGCCAAATATTGTTAGACTTTGCGAAGCAGTCAAAAGCAGGTCGGCATTCAGTGGGCGGAGCGAGGCTTGGAGGCTCAGTATCGCATCTTGATGGTCGACGACGTGTCTCGGTACCATACGCTGTACGAGATGGCGATCACCGACGCGATGCCCGCCAAGGTCAGCTTTGCGACCAACGGCGTCGAGGCGCTCGACAAGCTCGGCTCCCCGGTTCCTTATGACCTTCTCATCCTCGACCTCAACATGCCGAAGCTCGGCGGCGAAGAGACGTTAAAGCGCATCCGCCTCGACCCGAACCTCGACAACATGCCGGTCATCATTCTGACCGGCGCCACCGATCCCGACACCCACCGCCGCCTCCTCGAGCTCGGCGCCGACGATTTCGTGGAGAAGGGCGCGCCGCCCGAGATTTTCGTGGCCCGCCTGAAGGCGCAGATGCGCCACAAGTTGGCCCTCGACCGCCTGGCACGCTTGGCCGTCGACATGGACATCTTCGCCGCCGGCGTCTTGCACGACATCAGGAACCTCGAGACCAACATCCTGACGATCTGCGAGCTCGCCCGGGCTTATTTGAGCGAAGACCCGATCGGACGGCGCGACCTGATGATCCAGGATTTGACCGCCCTCGAGGACAAGGCCGACCACCTCGGGCGCTACGCGACGGAAATCATCCGCATGGTGCGCGAAACGCACAAGCCGCTCGACCCGAAACCGCAGGCTCTGAAGCCGCTGCTGACTTGGGCCGCGAAGATGGCCTCGCCGAAGCACGGCACGGAGCCTGGCCTGACGCTCGGCGTCGAGTTTGAAGGCGAGCTGAAGCCGGTCATCGCGGACAAGCACTTCCTGCAGCTCGCCTTGCTCAACATCATTCAAAACGCCGTGAAATACCGCCGTCCAGGCGTCGCCCCACACTTGAAGATCAGCCAACGGGCGGGCCGCGACGACGCCGTCGGCGGCGAGCTGAAGACCATCGTCACGATGATTCACGACAACGGCGTCGGCATCAAGAAGACCGAGTTGCGGAAAGTGTTCGAGCCCTTCGTCCGCGGCGCCAGCTGGAACAAGCAAGAGGGGGGCTTCGGCCTCGGTCTGTCCTTGGTGATGAAGGTCATGACCGCCATGGGAGGCAAAGTCTGGGCCGAAGTCAAGGATTCCGAGCTCGGGACCATCATGTGCCTGGAGCTGCCGGCGGCAGTCGAAGCGGGGAGTCGGCTCGATGTCTGAACGTCTGAGCATCCTCCTCGTCGAGGACCAGGTCCGCCACCAAAAGATCTACGAAGAAGCGATCACGTCGAGCCTCGGCGCCTCCGTGCGCTTCGCCGTCAACGGCCGCGAAGCCTTGAACATGCTCGCCAAGGAAGAGCCGCCCGACCTCATCGTGTTGGACCTCGAGATCCCGGAAGTTCGCGGCGAAGACGTACTCCGAAGCATAAAATCCGACCCGCGCCTGCGCTACATTCCCGTGATCATTTTGACCGGCCTCGCCGGCTTCACCAAGCAGATGGAGCTGCTGGACATGGGCGCTGACGACTTCATCGAAAAGGGCGCCCCGCCCCTCGTCCTGATTGCCCGACTACGCGCCCAGCTCCGCCACAAGTTGGCGGTCGACCGGCTGGAACGTTTGGCGCTCGACCGAGACTTGTTCGCCGCCGGTGTCCTGCAGGACATCGGCAGCATCAAATGGACGATCGTGTCGCTTTGCCGAAACGCCAAGGAATTGCTCCGTCGCGATCCCGTGACGGAGACTCCGGCCCTGCTCGCCTGCCTCGACAAACTCAGCGCCCATGGCTCGCGCCTTGGCGCCTACGCCTCCGACGTCATCCAAAGCGTCCGCGAAACGCACCGCACGCCTCAGATCGGCAGCCAAGACTTGGGCAAGCTCTTCGACTGGGTGACGGAGGTCCTGGCGACCGAAGAAGACGGCAAGCTGCTCCTCAAATGGACCGCCCCGAAGCCGCTGTCTCCCGTGCTCGCCGA